>NZ_NUMC01000048.1:0-40355 GCF_002577655.1 Bacillus sp. AFS040349
ACATCACAAAACTGTACATTTTTATGTAATCATCTTTGTTCATTATTAAATTAGCATTTATACATATATCTGCATCATATAATTGAAACCACCTTCAGAAAAAAGCACTTCGTTTTGTGTTGCAAAATCGTCCAACCGTACAAGCCTCTTATGAAGTTCGTGTTCCTCAGACTGTAGATTTGTCGCTTACTTCCTTTAAATCTCACGTTGCCATGGACACCTTGTGTTAAGCTAACTGCTACTTCTGCCTTCACAGTTCGGGAATTACACCCTCTCACATGCCAGGCGCACAATAAAACATACAGAGAACAAAGGTAAGAGAATGTAAAATATATAAGTTCTAGATTGGTTAAAGTTAAACAATATACTACAAAAAGTAAGAAGGATTATGAAAAACAGCGATGTCATCTTCTTTTGTAGCTAATCGTTGAAATTTTGCCAAGTTTCTGTCACTCCACCAAAACTTCTAACCTCAATTTTCTTCTCATTCTTTTTATTGTTTCGTATACTATCAATTTATTTCATCTTCGAGAAAGTTCTTCAAGAACATATCAACTACATCTCTGTCGCAATATTCGCAGTGTTTCGCACTGTTTGGCACCGTTTTTCACTATTCATTGACTTGTTCTGATATTAGTAAAACAATTTATAAGCTTTATTATGCTTAGCTCTGATGAATTGTACGATGTTTTTGAGAGCAAAAACATTATTAAATTAACAAATATAAAAGACCAAATCGCTAAGTGATCTGGTCTTTAAATTGATATGCAATTATTCCTATTATTTCTCCACAAAAAAATGGATGGTAATTTAATTATCAAAATCTTTAGTGAGTTTTATTAAGAATTCCTCGGTCTTATTTTTAACAAACTCAGACCTATTTCCAAAAATTTTAGAAAATGCTCCTTGTTTATCCCATTCTTCTTCAGCCATTTGCTTTGCCCTAGACTGAATTCTATTCTTATTTACAAAATCATTAAACTTATTATCATTTTCTTCAAGTTTCTTTACTAATGTTTCATCAATTTCAGACTTTATGGTTTTGTTTTGCTGTTCTAATTTTGACTCTAATTCACTAATAAGTTGATCTTTAACTAATAAATTATCTTTATATTTCTCTTCTAATTCTTGTTGATAGGTTTCTCGATTTTTCTTTTCTTCGTTAATCTGTCTATTTAATTCCTCGATAGTTTCAGACTGCTCTTCTACCTTTTTTAAGAAATCTCCAGATTCTAAAAGCTTTTGGTTACTTTGCAGAAGGTTTGATATGTCCTCCTTTAACCTAGGCCTACCATCCTCTCCCCTTTCCATAAAAATGGACATTAGCATATTTGTCATTTGCATATATTGGCGGAGCTCTTGATTTTGATCTAAGGATGGTGCATAACTATTTGACATATTATTGTTTACAGGTGTTCCAATAATACCTACAGCCGATTGTAACCCTGTCATTTTTAGTTCATCTTTTAGTAACCAAACCATCTTTAACTTCACTATAGAAAGATAGTTTAGTCTTATATATCTCGATTGTGGAGCTTCATCTGGAAGTACATAGTCTTCTAGGTTATCTATGTAATGTTTTAAAGTGCTAGCAGCTATTCGTTTATTGGAGTCTAAAATCGCTCCTGCTTCCGCGATACTATACCATCGATGTAAGTCTTCTTGGAGTGCAGCGATAAATTTATTTTCAAACATTTCTTTTTTTAATGTTGGTCGATCTTTTATTTGTGTATAAAGAGGATCGTATTTTAGTTCATCTTCTAATCTTGGGACTAAATCATTTTCATCATATAACATGTTCTTGAACCTCCTTTCAGTCTTGCTAAGTGGCTTTTCTAATTAAAATAATAAGATACGATTCGATTCGAAAAGAAACGAAGGTGGAATATGTGAATATACTAGTTATTATAGCAAATACTGCGATAAATAAAAATGAAAATAGTTTAAATGTCGATACGAAATTTATTTTAGTTTAACTTCGTATAATTTCGTATAACTTAGTAGTGAGTGGTGCTTCTACTTTTCACGTAATTAGATGAACGAAAATTAAAGAAAAAATTCGTATAGCGTTCGAAAGTGTACGAAAAAAATCGTAACTCGTTTTGGAGGTGATTGAGTTGTGGTATATCCAAGTTTTTGTGTTAATAGTGAGTTTGGGAATGTATAGGGGGCTCCTAAAAAAGAAGTAGTGTATAAAGTATTGGAATAAGTTTGTATCACACAGTAAAAGTAATAAAAAACAGAAATTCTTAAACTTAAGAAAGGGAGGCGCTCTTTAAAAAATATTGTGATGATTTCAATAACAACTGATAACCTATGATGAAAATTCAACTCGCACTGATAAACAGATACAGATATTGATTAGTTTTGCAAGTTCTCTAATAAGTCATTGCACAATTTTGGACCTTTAGCTAAAAAATAAGTAGAGGTGGAGTCTTTAATAACTCCACCTCTATATGCTGTGCTGTGTTTATTTAATTGTTCTCATATGAACCCTTTGTTTAAAGGTGTTTTATATTATTAATCATCCAAATCATCAAAATTAAGGTTATCTATATCTACTTCATAATTATTCTTGTTTTCATTTTGATCTTTTTCTTTGGTAGAAGCTACTTCTTCAAGTCCAAATTCAGCAAGGTCAATATTGAAATCATCATCGTCATCTTCATCATTAATTGATTCGATAGAAGCAGATTGGTAAATAACAGCTTTTTGTCGCTCCTGAAATTCTTCGTATTCTTTTACTAATCCTTTAGCAAGACGGGCAGGGAGACCGTCTGTTTTATAGAATGTATACACTGTAGCAGAGTGATCATTTTTTTCTTCTAAGTAACCAGTGAAAACAGTTCCACTCAAAGAAAAGGTATTCTTTTCTGTTATCTCAACACGGGCATCATCAATGAATGATGATCCTAAAGATTTTTTTTCATCTAATACTGCTAACAAACCTATATGATGAACTTTTGCTGCTACCATATCACCGTTTTCGAGTACGTTAGTTAATTCTATAGGTTGATGAAAACAGCTTCCTTCCATTGAATCTAACAACATTTCTTTAACATCATGACCATTATTTATGTTAGTTATAGGTTTAGTTAATTTATTGATTACTAATGAACCAGTGTTTTCTAAAATAATTCTTCTGAAATCTTGAGAGTCAAAGGTTACGCTAGTTCCACCACCGGTAGTCGCTGTATTTAATTCGTGGAATACTTCGCTAAAGCGTTTGTTAGCATAATCACGATAATTCTCAACATTTCCACGTTCGTTTTCAGGTAATTTTTTAAACTCATCATAAAAGTGTTGATTATCCGCAAATTTAATAAATGCAATCCCTTTAGTTTTATCTTGACCGATTTTCCAAATCCGTTGGGCAAAGTCATTAACTTGTCTCAACGCATCGGGACCGTCAGCTCGAAGGGGGAGAGTAACAACTACTCCAACTTTAATAAACTTTTCCTCAGCTTTTTTTACTGCAATCTTCATGTATTTTTTGAGGTTTTCCTTAAATTCTTTAGGTTCAATTTCACTTTGTAGTTTAACCAGTTCTTTTTTTATTAAAGGTTTATTGTTAAAATCATAAAATTCTTCTAAAGCCTTAACGATTGTTGAAGTACCTGTACCGCCACCAAGTCCAGCGAAAAATAACACTAGATCATCTGTAGGTCTTACACGCTCTTGAATAAAACCTTTCAATCGATTTTTCACGTCTTCATTTTCTTCTAAAATGGAGATAGCCTTTTGAGGGTTTTTTCCTAGACCACCTAAGTTTAGTGATACACGATTTGATTCTGTTATGTATTTCAGACCTTTTAAATCACCATCATTACTATTTAAAGCTAAGCAGTTATATACACTGTTTCCATTTTCGTTTTTTATTGAAGCGAATTCGTCAGCTATTCTAGAGCCAGCTTGTCCAAATCCTACTACCGTCATGTTTATAGCAGGGGTATTTTTTGTGAATGTTTTAGCCATTGCTTATTTCAACTCCCTTTTTGTATTTATTTCTTTTAACTATCGCTTCTGTAATTTGCCAGCCACGACTTGTCATGAAGAGAAATTTATAAGGTTTTACCTCTTCATAGTAGAGTAGTGACATATCTAAGAGTTTATCTACAATTCTCTCTGCTGCTTTCCGATCTATATTTGTGGTAACTGGTTTATATATAAAAGATTTCCCTTTTGTTACTCTTTCTTTTCTCTCCACTTGTACGTTTGACACTATGTCATTGACTGTAACTCCATGAATTCTATCAACTGAGTCTTTCTGAGATTTAAGTGTACGACCTATGTGGATGAAGACTTTTCTGCTCACGGTATCACTTTCGATAATATCCGTAAACATTTCTATTAAATCAATGGGGAATATTGCATTTTGATGCTTTCTATATTGATCCTGGTTCATGCAATCTAGTCACCTCCTGTATATTCATAGTTTACTATATATTACCTTAATGTAGTGTCTGTATCAAGACTGTATAATAAGATACTATTTAAGTGAGGAGGAATGTCAGTGCTTTTTAACCGTTGATATATATACGTTTGTTTATGGTGTCTATAATAAGAGGTTATTTTATTTATTTGTTTTATTATCTATTTATATTTTCGTAATTTGATGTATTTAAAAGAGGAAAACTCTAGTTTTTAGTTTATTTTTAGTAAAAATGTATTGAGATTCATCTGAAAATCACGTTTTTAAAATTATATAGTGTCTGTATGTAGATACTATAAAAAACCTTTATAAAATAGTACTTCTGTCTATTAAAATGAAATTTAATGATATAGAAGTGTCTTATAATAGACACTTCTATAGGACACCAAAGCAATTTTCTGTATATAAACTAATAATTCTTTACATACCAAAACATTCGCATTCTTTCGACGTGTTTCTTTTTGAACTAGTCTTTAAACAATCGTTGTTGGATACCGCATCCTTAATGATTAGAATGCGGTTTTTGTGAATCAAGCTATGAATAATTGAATTCGCAGAATTAAAACAGAATATGAAACAGAATATGAAACATATAATTGTTACTTTATGAAGTAAGTAATGAATACTAGCTATGAATTACTTATATGAATCAGCTTACTAACTATAAGTATTAGCCCATTCATAAGCTGTAATTAATTTCATATTAAATTTCATAACCTGCATAATTGTAATTTTCATAATGTAAAATTCTTAATTAACAAGAGTTTTGAGTGCTTTTTCGCATTTGTTGGTATCATTTCGTATTGAATAGATTTTATTTAGCGGAAACCGGAGGTAACTATGTAACCCCGCTTAGAGCATTTCGTTGGCTCTTAATATCCAAACTTTGTTGAACTCATTGTAGTCTACTACTCTTGACGAAATTTTTCGTAGCATTTCGTAGTACGTCGTATTGCTTAGCGAGGAGTCTATTGACATCATATATTTATATCGTTTAACGTATAGCGTATAGCTAAATAATATAGGCGGAAGACGCAATGATTTGTTCTCGTATAGTTTCGAGGATTCTTCGTTGCGTCTTTTTTATTAGGGAGGAAGTTATATGCGACTGGGTGATGAACGGGTTCAGGTAAGTAAGAGCCCAAGTAGAAATAGATCTTATGACGCCGAAAGAGTACGAAGTATGATTCATTCTAACAAGGAGATTGATTATGTTATTCTCTTGTCACTCTATCAGCACAGGGCACTAACAGCCGATCAGTTATACCAAATCGGAAAATTCAATCTTCATATCAATTCGTTGAGAAACAGATTACGGACTTTAGCTGATCGAAAGGTGCTTTCTGTTAATTCAAGAGCTGGAATAAAAAGTGTTCCTGTTTTAGTTTATTCACTGTCTTTGTATGGGCTAAGGATCTTGATTGAAGACATACTCAAAGTGAAAGAATATGTGCCGCAGCTTGATGACTATAAAGAACATTACACGCTAGATGATTTAAAAGTCAGAGGGCAACATGAACATTTTTATGAAGTGCAAGATTGGTTAAGTCTGTACCTTTCTAGACAACCTGAAAGCTTCCATTGCGAGTGGAGAAGGTATCCAATTTTCGATGATGATGAAAAAATTTCTTATAGACCAGATTGGATGATCTTTGAAAAAACAGAGGAATGGGAGGAAGAGAAAAAAATAAATCCCACATCTAATCCGCTCCTTTACCCTTATTTTTTTAGAAGGACTACTTTTGATGAGCAATTCTTGAAACCTATGGTGAGTGTCGAGTGTGACAGAGGAACCATGTCTCGCACCGAATTGGTAGACAAATGGGAAGCCTACAAAAAAGAAGGAGAGGAAATGATCAGCAAGTCGTTAGTTATGTTCTATCCAAAACAGGTCAATGGCACAACACGTCACCGTAATATAAGAGAGACTATGATTTATTCTTTTGAAAGTGAACTAATTGACGAGAAAATCCACATCTTTCAAGGTGAAAAGGAATCTACTGCCCAAGCTGTGTCTCTGTTTGTAGAGCGGGAAGGAAATGTATTGTTGAATGAACCGATGACAGACAGAAATTCAATAAGAAGCCTAGTTGAAAACTATAGGGCGGTAAATAAGAAGGCTGCTTATTTAGAAGTTATCGATGAGGTGGTTGAAAAGTTAAGGCTCCCTTTAAAGCCGGATCATATAGTGTTGATTGAAGGGGAGGAAGATGAAATACAGATAATCTTTAATGGCATGACGAATTGGGTAAATCCTATAGGTAAGGTTAGAACTATTGAGAAATGGATTAAAGAGGGTGGACTATCTATATTTCAGCAAATAAAACTTATACTTCTGTATCCTGATAACGAATCCTTCAAGCGGGATATTACCTTTGTTAGTAAATATTTGCACTATGCTTCTTATAGTGAACTAAGTGAATTAGGTTATTGGGGGAAAGTTCATAGAGAGGAAAGGAAACATAATAAAGTACAGTGGCGGGAGGTATTGCTATGAATAAGTTAAAGCCCCTGCTACGTCAAATAAAAGAAAGTCCTAAGACGCCTGATGTCGTTTCGGTTCTCTTACATGTTACGTTATTCGTGTTCCTCTATTCGTTTTTATCAATGTTGATAGTGGTATTTAGTTTGAATCTTCATTGGGACAAAGGAATCGCAATTGAAAACTTCCCGTTAGGATTAGGGTATCCTTTGTACATTTCATTTTATATGACTCCGCAAACCGCTCCACTTTGGGTAGTTGGTGTAGTGGCGTTATTAGCATTTATAAACTGGATATTAGCAACAAGGGTAAAGAGGTTCAGTAAATCAGTACCGAGAAGGACATTTAGCTTTTGTTTGTCTTGGGGTACATTGGCTGTTGTTATCTTGTTTTATATTATTCGTGAAATTAAATTTATTGGATATGACGAGTTAGTTCAGATACATGAAACGATTGATCCAGCACATGCTGCTTATTTGCATAGAGGTGCTCTTGAATTTATTGGGTATCTATTGATGGTCACACCAATAGTTATTGTTGGTCTATATGCTAGTTACTTGTATGGCAATTACAAAGAAGATGCGAATTTGCAAGAATGGTTTCGTACTTATAGGTTTGAAAGAGGATGGATTGGTCGTTTTGGAGAGGATAAAGTTAATCGACTTCCTGACATACAACTAGCTAGAAATGCTGAAACGAATGCACCAGTTATTTTAGAAGGTGAATCCCGCCAAACGGGAACCTTACTAATAGGTCCTCCTGGTTCTGGTAAAACATCTATCAAAATTAAAACAGCATACAGGCAGGATTTAGGTCATATGCAGCGGATGATAAATGAGTTTCCTAAACTTGCAAAGAAATACGGGATAGGTTCAAAAGAGTTTGAAAGGAATATGGGTAATCATTTGATTGGTACAGTCATTATTGAACCAGCCAAAGACCTTTGTGATGATGCTTATGAATTAGCTTTAGAACATAATATTCCAAGAGAGTTTATCACCTATCTAGATCCAAGCAACCCTGATACTCCAGGATTCAATGCGATGATCGGTCCAACCGCTCAGGTAGTTGAAACCATAACAAGTGTGCTAGAAGCGATAGCTCAGACGAATAATGAGTTTTTCCGTCAAGCGGCACGAGCTGTTTTGAAACATTATGTTTACCTTCTAAAGTTTTACAAAGGCAATGAGGCTACAATTCCAATGCTTGATGATATGTATCAAGATCCAAGAATGGTTATGGATATGGTTGAATCCATTGAAAAGACGATACCTCCTGAAAATGTAGTAAAAGAAATGAAGCAAGATGATGTCATTCATTGGATGATAGTAAAAAAGATTGTTAAATGGTTTAAAAATGAAGGGCTACGAGTACAAAAAGATCGTGATGGTACGGTTGAAAAGTACCCAAGGGGACATGAGCATGAAGGGAAGGTAGTAGTAGAAGATTTGCAATTTGAGTTTACAAGGCAAACTCGAAATCTGTTGTCTGATATTACCAAGAACCCTTATCTTGCGAGAATTTTGCTTGCTAAGAATGAAGTTGACCTTGATCGATTAATGAGTAAAGGAGGCATCTTACTTGTTAATACCGATGATGGAAATTTACAAGATCTTAGTGATACGTTTGGGAAGCTGGTTTTACTATGCGTTCAGAATGCCATTTTTAGAAGAAGCGGTACAGAGAACACAAGACCAATCGTATCGTTCTATGCTGATGAATTCTATGATTATATGAATGAGAAGTTCTTAAAATTAACTGGTAAGGCTAGGAAGTATAAGTTTGCTCCTCTAGTAGCTTGTCAATCTCTTACACAGTTTGGTGTTAAATTTGGTAAGGAATTTACAGAAAGTATGTTAGGGACAATACGTAACACTATAGTTTATGGTGGTGTTTCGAAATATGATGCTGAACTGTTAAGCGTGTATCTAGGAAAAACAGTAGTTGAAGAAATACAGGTGAGAGAGAGCTACACTCCTGACAATATGGATAATCCTAGTTTTGGATATTCAGAGAGTACAGTAAGAACAGAAAAAGACCTTGCTTCTGTAGATGATATTATGTTCCAAGAGTTCCGCTATTCTTATATACGTATGGTACAAGAGAAATCTAGTAAACGAGCTATACGAGCGGAAGGTGATTTTGTAGATACGTCAGAAGCGGATAAGTGGAAGAAGTCTCTTGATTCAGAAGCGGTAAACTTCTTCATGGACTATTGGAAGAAAGAAGTGAATGTTTCTGAAGCATTAGTTATTCCAGAAGATGATGAACAAGAAGATTCGGCCAGTGTATTAAAAAAGGAACTATTATCTTTTGATAAAGAGCAAAAGGTTGTTAAAGAAGAGCATAACCGTTTTAAACATTCCCAACATAAAGGTCAAGAAATTACTGAGGAAAATTATGAAGTAGAAGATGTAAAAGAGGAATCACAACAAGAGGAAAAAGTAAATTATAGTGTAGGTAAAATTAACAGTAAGCCTGTTTCTTTAAATGATCAAGAACAGAAAGATAATTCAATCTTTGATGATGTACCTAAAGAGGATCTTGAATATCTCCAAGAAAAAAGGGAACATCAAACTCCTTCCGCTGACTTAAAAAGGCATACTGTCAGTTTTAGTCATGCATTTGGGCAAAAAACAAGGCAAAATGATGAAGGAAGTGTAGCTGTCTCTAAGAAAGCAGCTCCAGCGTCGTTCACTGCTATGATGAAAGAACAGAAGACTTCATCTCCATTAGAACAAGTTACTGTTGTGCAGGACGAAAAGTATGAACATGCTACACAAGAGCTAAAGAGTGTTGAATTAGGTAATGAAAGCATGGAATTACTTAAAAAGATTATGAGTAAAAAGAATGGAAATTAGTAGTTGCACAAATGGGATTTATGGTCTATTCTTACAGTAAGTTAAATAAATTATGTGAATCAAATATAGGAATTATAGGCGGAAGACGCATAGTTCCCTTGTTTTATTAAAACAGGGGGATTGTGCGTCTTTTTTTATTTCCATCAGGAGGTTGAAGTATGAACAAGATATTACTGGAAATGTTGAAGGAATCGAGAGAACGTAAATGGGTTCAATACGGAGAAGTGGAATCGATCAGAAAGGTATCGGTTGGGGGAAAAGAGGACGAGCTAATCGTTATCCTTTATCAAGGAGAGAAGGTCTATTGTAAAAGGGAAGATTTCATTGAACGTGATATAGCCAATCTAAATGGATTTATTCAAACGAGAGTACCTTTTATTGTTATGGAAGTAACAGATGAAGTAGTAAGTGTAAGTCGTATTGCTGCATTAAAACGAGTAGCACAAGAATTTACTGAAAGTGTAAAAATAGGTGATCGAGTACAAGGGACAGTAACAGGTGTGAGTGATAAAAATGTTGTTTACTTAGAGGTTCAAGGTTATCCATGTATTATTCCACCGGAAGAATGGGATATTCGTCGCTCTACTAATCTTAGAGAAACTGTACCTGTTGGAACAGTATTGGAAGTTGAGGTATTAACGATTTCCCGCTTAGAAAACGAAGGAGAGCAGAATCTACCGTATCGTATTAGGTTAAGCCGTAAAGCTTTAATTAAAAACGAGAAAGAAGCTATTTGGGAAAGTATAGAAGATCATTATAAAGTTGGTGATTATATTGGCTTTAAAATAACTGGTCAAGCCCCTGGATACAATTCATATTACTGTGAAACTGCTAGTGGTATAAATCTAATTGGTAATCTAAATAGAAGGTTAAGAGATCGTTATAACGATTACTTACCTCCTGGTGTTCAAGCAAAAGGGGAAATTCGTTTTTTAGATAAGAAAGGCAAACGAGGAAAAATTCTTATCAATCAAGTAGAAGCTAATTTTGCGAACTTATTAAATAAACGCAGCTTTGGCGCATTCTAGTCCTTATGAATGTTTGGAGAACAAAAGAAGGGAGTATCCCTTTACTTGACGATCCTTCTCTAAAAATCACCATGTTTCGTTGGTCTCGAAGGCCAGATATTCAGTTAGATATTATTCAGCAACGAATAGAAACTGGACAAATATCTGAATTGGATATAGATATAGCTGTTACATTAGCAAATGCTAAGGTTCTTACTGAAAAGCAGATCCGCTACTTATACCGGAATGTAGTTGATAAAGGTCATAAACTAGGTACTCGGTTACGTGTGCTGCAACAAAACGGTTGGTTAGAAGGATGGAAGCTTGAGAACGAGTCGAATGAAAGAGAGTATGTTTGGACAATTGGAGTAGCTGCTAAGAATTTTCTTGGTTATGCAATGGGTTTGCAAAACCTTCCTAATCCGCTTCATTTCGCTAGTTCTATAGGTGAGCAGTTACATTATCCTGCTATTAACGAGATCCGAATCAAGCTTTTGGAAAAAGGATTACTAAAGAAAGAACGATTTGAATTTTACCCTTTTATAGCACCAGAATTTGAACCTCCTCATGCGGTCTTTCAAATTGATACACCGCTAGGGAAAATGGAGTTCATTGTGGAACGGTTACAACAAAAAAGTAAGCCGCTACGATTTTTAAAACGAAAACTATCACAGTATAAATCGTATTTTGCTAAACATGAAAAGTTACCAACTGTCTATGATGATTCAACTCAGAGTATTCTTGTTTGGAGTATAGCAAGCGAGGAAGGAATTGATTCATTAGTTTCCTCTTACAGTAATTTTGAGCAAGAATTTATGCAACTGTTTTTAGTAGATGAGTATTTAGAAGATCTGAGAACTGGATGGAGATTAGCGAGACCGCTTGAAGGTAATCAATCAGAAATACAGATATTTGATATGGATTTCATGTGAGTAAGTAATTGGAGGACATTATCAATTATGCAAACAGTGATTTTCATCCTTTTATAGGTCCAATAAAAAGTTCTTCAATGTGCGTTGCAGACAGTTAACAAACAACTTTTAAAGAATAGGAGTCATCTTGTATTTTAGAAGTGCTAAATGATTAACCGGAGGATAAAGAATGAAAAAGAGAATTAATAAAAATCTCTTCCTTGGTATTTTCTTCTTCATATTGTTTATAGCAGCAATTGTTGTATCTGAAACGGGTGTTCTAGGAAAAATAAATACAGTTACAGTAGTAATGGCTAATACAAAGATTGAAAAAGATACGATACTTTCAGAAGAGAATGTTATTTTAGCGGAATATCCCCGCGAATTAATAACGGATGATATGTACAGACATATAAGTGATGTAGTTGGAAAAACTGCTGTTCAAACAATTCAACCAAGTGCATTTATAGATAGAGATTATCTAGACCAATCGTTATTAAAACCTACTAAGGATCATGAATTTTTCCCAATACCGAACAATTGGCTAGTTAAATTACAAGGAACTATTCGTAGATATGATCTAATTAATATTTCAGCCGTTTATGTAGGTACTGGTCAAGATACAGGAGCGGTATTACAACAAAATGTTAAAAATGAATATGTGTTAGAGAATGTTCCAGTAGCTTATGTGAAGGGTAGCAGAAACCAAGAAGTGTCAGGGCTAACTTCACAAAATGATCGATTAAATGGAAATCAGAATGCGGCACAGATTGAGCTTAGTTTAACTTTAGAAGACTTTAAGGTACTAGAAAAATTAACTAAAGAAGGTTATCAGTTTGTATTGAGTTATTAAGGAGGATTTTATGAAAGTTGCAATCTACCAACCTAGTGAATTGTTAAAACGAATTGCTCTTTTAACTAGTCAGTTTGATGATCCTGCTCTAGAAATACAGTCATTAGATGATTTAGGGAAAGAGCGTCGAGTTGAAGCTTTATTACTAGAAAGAGGGGATATGTCCGCTCATGATGTTTTATTACTTCGTGAGAAGTTTCCCCTGCTTAAAATTTTAATTATATATGATGAATATGATGAGTTTTTCAATAAGTCGTGTATCACTCATGATGTTCATAGTTTATCAAAGCAAATTGGCGAAAAAGAAATTCTTCGAATATTACAAGTGGAATGGTTCGGGTTAGAGGAAGCGACAGAGTTTCAAAATGTAGTTGCTATACACGGGACACATCGTCAGGTGGGTACAACACAAATTGCTCTTTCCATTGGAAATACGTTAGCTGAATTGAATTATAAAGTAGCTGTACTAGGGTTGAATCCTTATAATCCAGGTGAACTCCGTCCTTATAAGACTAAATATTCTTTGGATCAAGTATATGACTTATTAGAAGGTGGCGTTATTAAAAACGGTGACGATCTAAAGAAATATATGCTTGAAATCGGTAAATTACATTACTTGGTTGGCAATGCAGATTTTTATAAGAGCCCTCAATTTGAGAAGGAACCAATTGAGCATTTAATTGATGTAGCAAAATCGTATTTTGATGTTGTGGTACTCGATGTTGGTAGCTTTTATGATAGTTTTCTTGCAATTACAGCCTTGGAAAGATCAAATACTCATATCTTAGTAGCTACTCAAGAAAATCTATCAATTAATGAATATAACCGTTGGAAAAAGCAATTTTTAAGTAGATTTAGTTTCCATCCTAAAAATTCTTATATGGTAGTGAACAAATATGCTTCAAATGCAATTATTACACCAAAGCAGTTAGAACAAACTCATAATACTAATCTACTAGCTCAAATACCGTACTTTCCTGAAGCAGCGGATGCTGAGTATGAAGAAGGGATTCTATCAAGAGCTGGTTATAAAGCATATTTTAAAGTGATTGAAGGTTTAGCTAAATCGGTAGCAAATGATGTGATGAATTTTAAAGAAGACAAATCTAAATCGTTCTTTGGTCGTTTAAAGAAAGGACGTGCTAGGGCGTGAGTGAAGTTGAGTTTGTACCATTAGCCCGAAGAAGAGCATTAGACGTAAAACAATTCACAAAAGATGACAATAACCAAGTTTCGTTTAATAGAAGTGATGAGTTTTATGATGTTTGTAGAAAAGCAAAAGAATACTTGTATGAGGTATATGATCGCAAAGTTGATATGAAATCAAGAAATGAAACAGAAGAGGATTATGTCATGATCTATCATGAAGCTATGAGAGGGAGAACGGATGCAGTCAACCTCATAAAAAAACATATAGACTCTTTTATTTCTAATAACGGATTAAGGGAATGTCGTTTTCCTGAGTATTACCCGTCTTTACTTGATGGAATATTTGAAGAAGAGTTTGGCTGGGGTCCATTGTCAGCATTCAAAAACGAATTGGAATGTGAAGGGGCACAGGTATTAGGAACAAAGATTAAATTTAAACGTTCATGGGGTTATGAGCTGCTGCCGTTTCGTTTTTCTTCAGTAGAAAAGGTCCTTGAATTATGTGATAGATTTGCAAATATGCACGCAAACACAAATCTCAATAGCTATTCTAAGCCCGAGCTTGAAACATCAACAATCGATGGTATACGTGTATCTATCATGATTCCGAATAGAACATATAAAGATCCTGTTATTACGTTACGTCGTAAAACAATTAAGGATTATTCATTTGAGAACTTAGCAATCTATAGAACATTTCCATTTGAAGCAATTCCGCTCTTAAAAAGTTTATCGAAAATAAGAGTGAATGCAATCATAGCGGGTCCTCCGGGGTCTGGTAAAAGTACAATGCTACAAGCATTTATGAATGAAATGTTCTGCGAAAAAAGAAATGGAAAAATAATTCCTGAACCAGTTAATACGATATTCGCAGAATCACATCCGGAGTTTGATGTAGAAGAAATATTTCCAGATGCAAATGTCACTCATGTAATCGGTCGAGGTAAGGACTTTGAGGACAGCATTGGAGCAAGCGTCCTTCGTCATGATATTGTTCGTGTAATATTAGGAGAAATTCGGGAACACGAAGTAGGGTTATACAAAAGATCTGGAGTACAAGGAATAAAACAAGTTATTGGAACTCTTCATGACTTAGATCCAATCGACATCCCAGATATTTTGACGTCTCTATATCTCCAGTACTTTGACAATAATTCTACTCAAGCATCTGTGTACAACACGTTTGCTCGTAACTTACATTATTCCTTATCAATGGATGAGTTCTTACAATTTGATGATATTGGAGAGAGTGTATTAAACAAGAAGGCTTCTAGTATTCAATTGTATGACTTTAACAGTAATACAGGAGAACTATTAATGTATAAAATCATGGATTATAAGCATGAAGAGGACTCTTGGGTATTCTCGACTGAAATACCTGATCGATTCGAAAGGATTGCCTCGAAGTATCATAGGGCAGAGTTTGAAACATTTAAGACTGTGCTGGCTGAACTTGAAGAAAGATGGCCAATGGAGAAAGAAAACACAATTGAATCAAGTGGTAAGAAAGTAGAGGTATTATCGTGAGTGCATATCTTGAATATCTTATCCGCTACAGTAACTACATTATTGGTGGAATAGGTCTGATCCTCATCATCATGTCTCTAGGCTTCAGTCCAAAGAAAACAAGAGAGCGCTTTAGAGTTATGAGGGACCTAAAATACCAATCTTATTCAAGTCAATGGATGAAGTATGATTTCTTGCGGAGATATAACCATTTATTATCTGCATCATTGAAAAGCTATCGTTATGAGTACTTTGCAAAGTTCGTCATTGTGCAGCTATTAATCTTTCTAGGATTGCTGATATTTGGGTCATTCTTTATGCAGTCGATTTGGTATGGGCTGATTACATCATTAACATTTGTGTATGTTTTCCCAATTACGTTCTTTTATATGAAACACAAACAAGTACAAGGGCTGTTACAAAACGAAGTGATTGATTCGGTCATTACCTTATTACAGTCCTATCAGAGAAACCAACATAATATGTTATATGCTCTTAAGGACGTATCAGATTCATTAGAAGGTAAGACAAAAGCGGTGTATTCAAAGCTGTTCGCCAGAATGCATGATCGTGATGAAATTAAAATACTAGCAAGTGAAACATTTGCCTTTCAATTAGGTAGTTTACGAGGCAAGAATATTTCAACGACAATCTTAAAGGCTTGTAAAGATGGATTGATTGTTGAAACTCTTTTACAGGATTTAATTGTAGATATGACTGAACAAAATAAGGTGCTTAGGGACGCAGAATCAGAAGCTAGAGAAGCTGCAATTTTGGGGTATGCACCGCTACCATTAACTTTTTTATTCCTATATCTAAATGAAGCTTTTCTCATACCTGGTGGAAACTCTCTGAAATATCAATTTGGGACTCCACAGGGAATTCAATCATTCGTTATCTCGATTATTTTTGGGATAGTTGGTCTCGGTTTAGCCATTCTTGTGAAGAAGCCAAAGAAACAATAAGGGAGTGAACATAGTGGAGGAATTCATATTACATCTAAATATTGAGATGATCTACTTTATTACGATAGGCTTGCTCCTTTTATTGAGTTACTCCTTTATTGCTAAGAGTGGGTATGACGAGAGGCGTAAACGTAGATTTAGAGTTCAGAGTCTCTATCGATATCAAGATAAAGTACGAAATAGAATGCACAAGAAAGAGTATGATGACTATTTCAGAAGTAATGGCTTGCCAGCTTTTATTACTAGTGAACGTTTTAATACAGTACGTTTTCTTTTTCTTGGCATTTTAATTATAACTGTTCTGTTTGAAATGTTGTTTAATACCAGTCTTATGTCAATGACAAACTTGGTTGTTTTAGGAAGTATTCCAGTGCTTATGATACCTAAAAAGCCTTCACCATTCTACTACTTAGTAAAAATGGTACAAAAACGTTATAACAGAGAAAAGAATAATGAAATCTATCAATTCTATAACGAAATGAAAGCGGAGTTCCGCTCTAAAGGCGATAAAGTGGGTAACAGTTACCATATTATTATGGGGCTTTTACCGTATTACAAATATATTCGACCAGCTTTAGAGAAGATGCTTCCTCTTTTAGAGAAAAAGAGGTTTGAAGAAGCATGGACTTTATTCAAGGATGAAATAAATACCCCTGAAGCTAACAGCTTAAGTATTGTAATGCAAGAAATAGAATCAACAGGAGTAAGACAAGCTGGTGAGATTCTTGAACAAAAAAGAGTTGAGTTTGCTAACAGTATGTACAACAACTATAAAGAGTATTTATATCGGAGAAAAATTGTCATCTTTTCCTTAGCTCTTTTTGGAACAGTAGTAGTCATCATGAATGAAGTAACAGTATTTTTCTTGTGGTACAAAGATGTGATGAGTGTTGTTAATAATCTTGGACAATAAAAAAGTCCCGAGATTAATATAAATAAAATTTTAAGTTGGAGGTTTCAAGGAATGGAAAAATTATTAATTTTACTTATGGTTCTACTTTTTGCGGTAGGGATCACGAATTCTACAATCTTTGATGAGAATGGAATTCAGACAGATGCAGTTGAAATGAAAGATAACACACAAAACATTGTGAAAGATGCAAATGATTCAATGGAAACGTTTGGTGGTGCTACAACACCAACAACACCTGCTACACCATGATGAAATAAGCAATATAATTTGTTGAAGTAAAACTTACCCTTAAGGTGACTGATTTTATTAGTCGTTTTAAGGGTTTTAAATGGAGAGTGATAGATAATGGAAAAATTATTAATCTTATTAATGATTCTACTTTTTGCAGTAGGGATCACGAACTCTACTATTTTTGATGAAGATGGGATTCATACGGATGCAATCGATATGAAAGACAATACACAAGATATAGTTCAGAGCGCAAATGATTCAATGGAGACATTTGGTGGTGGTTTAGCAGCACCTACGACTCCATAATGTTTAGACACAAATATCATTTGTAGAGTGACAAGGCTATAGTATTTGTCACTCTATTAGCTTTTAGGAGGAAAAATAGTGGAAAAATTACTCGTTCTTTTAATGCTACTTCCTTTATGGTTAGTTGTCTTATTTCAACCTTCATTAGATCGTTTAGAAGAATCAAGAGAGAAAGTTATTCAAGTTGCATTACAAAGAGGAATTGATAAAGCAAGTCTAGAGGGTTATTTTACAGAGGATATTATTGATGAGATGAAAGATATAGTGAAAAAGGTTGGCTACGAAGAAGATGACATTGAATTGGAGCTAACCACTAATCCGGTGCTAAGAGGAAACTATATTCATGGAAAAATTAAAGTGCCTAATGAGTATCAGCATTTATTAATTAAAAATTTATTGGAAAGAGATACCTCTAATGAAGAGGAAATGTATCATGTACATATTGCCAGTAGGATGAGTGAATTCGTCAATTAAGGAGATTTATAGATGAGTAAGTTATTGGTGACGTTTATGATATTTTCATCGGTTATTACCTTATGGGTATATGATGTTGAATCATTACTTCAAGATCGAGCGAATAGGGAAATGCATTATGCTTTAGAAAATGCAGTTCATGATGCTTCTTTACAGGTAAATGAAATTGAAATGGTAGAAGATATAAAAGTTCAATTTGATCAAGTAGCTGGTCACGATGTCTTTATTGATACTTTAACTAAAAATATTCAATTTGATAAGAATCTACAACCAACTAATAAGACATTATTTAAATCACCGCTTGAAATAAAAGCTGCTGTATATTTAGATGATATGACACTTGATCCAATAACGAATGCGACCCTAGAGTTTCCTTATATCTATAACTTTGTGGATAGCACAAAAGGAATTGATTATGAGCAGGTTATCTTTGGTCCAAGTGTAGTATATGTGGTTGAGACTCAGATTGTGGGGCAAGATGAACCGACACAATTTATAAAAGTGCAGGAATATAAAAGGTAAGTGAAGAACCAAGAACCTTACCTAATTCAATGAACATATTATTCAAGGAATTAGGTAGGGTTTTTTGTTTGAGGTTACTAAAATTTTCTTTTCAAACAAGGTTCTACATAGTATAATCTAATATAAATTAATATTAAATTAGGCGGAAGACGCAATAACCTCTATTTCGATAGAGGTATATTGCGTCTTTTTTTATTGTCTTTTAGGAGGTGAAGCCGCTTCGGCGTTAATAGAAGAAGAAAAGTTGTGTATGTGGATGATAGATATGTTTGCTGAATTTTCAAGGTGAAGACTAAGCATCTCTATCTTTAATGATTAACTGGTCAATAGTGATACCAAACCCATCACAAATACGCTCTATCGTTTCAAGATCGGCTCTACTTTGTTTGTTATTTTTGATCTTTGATATCGCATTTCGGTGTAGACCAGTCATTTTAGCTGTCTCATCAATTGAGAGGTTATCCCTTACCATAAAGTACTCCAAATTCCACTTTAACATTACATTTACCTCCTTCACGATATGTTTATTATATGAAGAAAGTCATATAAAATCAACATGATCGTGTGCAAAAACTAGTGGAAAATGGAAACAAAAGGTTGTTTATGCACACGATTGTGTGTATAATAGAGTTAAGGAAGAATTTAGTCGAATAAGGAGGAAAAAGTAATGAAGAAAAAGTCTGTGTTAAAACCAATTTTAGGTCTTGCTATTGCGGGTGGGTTACTAGTTCCTACTGTAACTGATGTTAAAGCTGCTACAGTTGATCCTACAAAAATAACTACACTTCAGAATAGTGAGTATGATCTGCCTGATGGTGGACCAATTTTTTGGGGAGGTAAAGGAACAAACCTTTATAAGACCGACAAAGTGGTACCGGGTACGATAGTAGGTATATTTAAAAAAGGTACTCATTCCAGTTCGGAGGGGTATTTCAAAGAAGTGTTTGAAACAGGTAATACTTATGTGTATGGTTTTGCAGATCGTTTTGATGCAAAAAGCGCAACAAATCCATATCACTATATAGAAACTAAAGCTGAGAGATACGATCGAGTAAACGAGAACAACTATTCAAATTTTCATTTAAGATATAGTGTTTTTGTTAACAATCCCACAGGAAACTATTATTTAACCGCTCACCGTCAAGGGGCAGAGAACTTTTATAAGATGGAAGTCCGTTATTATGAAGGGGTAAATTACCTAAATCTATCTAAAGATGATTACTCTAAAGTTATAGATAACTATACTCCAGCACAATCAAAGAGTATTGCAGGGAAGAGTATTGTTATCCCAAAAGACACAAATCCGTATCGTGAGCCAATGGCAAGATTAATAGCTAAACAAGATATACCTTTACTTAAAAAGGAGAGTAACGGTACATATACGGCTGTGAAAATGCTTGAAAAGGGTGGATTCTACCGAATTTATGGAATAGATGGCAACCTTTATAACGTTGGTGGTGCTTATTATGTGCCTAGAAATGATGCATTAATGAGTCACTTTATTGGTAGATTACAAGTTAATAAATCTGTCCCAATGTATAACCCTAGTGGTCAAATTCACAGATATTTAACTGCTGGTGAAGCTGTTAGAGTCTTTGATTATGACAATGGAAAGTATGATGTTGGTGGAGGGTATTATGTTCTTGATAGTACTAAAATTCAGTACTTCGTTGGGGCTATTACAGCAAAACAAAATGTTTCAGTATTTAATGCAAATGGTAAGGTTGTATACACATTGAAAAAAGGCCAACGTGTGTTTATAGAAAGATTAGAAGGAAATAAAGCATATATTGATGGTGATACCTATATTGTTCATGATAAGTCAAAAACTACTTATAGTAAGAGCTAGAAATTTTAAGGTGGTGGCTCTATGAGAAAATTGAGACATAGTAAAATGTTTCAAGTATTGTTGATTTTAGTTATTCTCCTTTCTATGTTGCCACCTAACCTTTTTTCATTCGCTTTACCTGTATCAGCAGTAGAAAGCGTACCTGCAAATATAAAAGCTAGTAATGTTCCACTTGAAAGGTTGCTAGTTGAACCAGCAGGGAGTGTCCCGAGTAGCGGGAGACATCCTCAATGGTTTGAGAAAACTGGTAACCTTAATCCTTGGTCATATACAAGTATTAAAGAAAACGGGATATTACACCGTTCTACTGTTGCTGACAAGCATATGCAATTTCGAAAAACTAATTCGAGCCAGTATGTAACTGATCCTATTTCAATTGCAGGAGAAAATGAGGCAGCTGTTCGGAAAAAAATGCAAGAAATTATTGATAGGGAAAAGAAAAAGAATCAATATGCAACTCCAACTGAAGCCTTGGTTTTTCCAGTCCATAGTTATAGGACGTATCCTGTGTCTGTCTTAGACTGTAACAAATTTTCACTTGAAGATTCTAAGTATGGAAAAGTACCGACCGAGAGTGAGTTGAGGAACGGAACTTATTTTGGACGGTGCAATGCATTTACTTACACACCAGGAAACGACCCTTACATGAATAATATGAGTCTTTCAGATTGGACATATTACAGTAAGACATGGGGAACGCCAAGTGGAAGTTATAAAAAATATGAATATTACAACTGGCAAGGTGCGCGTTTTGAGAATCGCAATACTGATTACTTTTTACAAATGAAATTCGATGTTTTACCTCCTAGATATGTAAAAATAGAACTTGTACCGAGTAAAGCCACAATTAAAGTCGGTGACACTCAACAGTTCAAAGTATATGGCTATCTAAATACCGGGCATAAAGTAGATATTACAACACTAACGGAACTTGTTTCATCAAAAACGGATATTGCAGAAATTGATTTTACAGGACTAGCGACAGGATATGAAGAAGGTGTAACAGGAATTATTGCTACCTTTGAAGATCCTGTGAGTGGTAAAGAGCTAGTAGACAGAGGGCTGTTGACTGTCGTTGATGATGACTCAGTAATACCCGCTGATCCAGGAACAATTGAATTAACACCTGAGTATAGTGCAATCATGGTCGGTGAAAATCAGAGTTATAAGGTTGAATACATTAAGGCAGATGGTTCAAGGTTAGATGTAACAAGCACTTCAAGCTATAGTAGTAGTAATACATCAATAGCGAGTATTGATTCTACTGGTAAGGCTATTGGGATTGAAGAAGGACAAGTTACAATAACTGCAACTTACGATGGTAAAACTGACACAGCAATCCTTGATGTAACAGAGCTTATTATTGAATATGAGAATAAGCCGCCGATTGCTTCACTTGAAGTGTTAAAGGAATATTATTGGATTGAAACTGTTGAAATGACAGATTCAAGTTATGATCCTGATGGAACGATTGTTTCTACTAATCTACTAGTTGATGGAAAACCAAGTTCTTTACATGTGAAGTACCCAAGGGTAAACTGTTCCAGAAAACCATGTTGCACATTTAACTGTTACAGATGATGACGGGGCTTCTTCTGATGTAAGTAAGAGTTTTAAAATTTTACCAACTACTCCAACAGCTGATCTATCAGTTTACGGAAGTCTCAAAGTAAATCGTAAAATAGTTTTAGACGCAACGAATTCAGATTCAAAAAGTCCTGTTCATGTTGCTCCGATTGACTATAGTCAGACCAACTGGACAATTACACCTATAACTGAAGGAATAACACAGGATGACATTAAGGTAAAAGTATCTAGTGATTATTCCAAAAGAGAAATCTTAGTAAGAAAACCTGGAGAATATGAAGCTACAGTTACAGTAACAAATAATTTAGGTGAGACAAGTGAGCCAGTAACCAAAAAGTTCACTGTAGCTCCTGACCTTAAACCGATTGCTCAATTTACAGTAGAGGGAAAGAAAGTACTTCGTGATGAAACTGGAATTGCTAAGGTTAAGTTAACGGATAGCTCGTATTCAATAGATGATGATACTATTGCACAACGCATATGGTATATAGAATATGATAGTAATAACGATGGACTTTTTGGAACTAAAAGAGATACACCCAAGCAGGTTATCTCAGATGCAAATGAGCCAGTCGTTTACTATGAAACAGATCGAGTGGGGAACTACCGTTTTAATTTAGAAGTCGTGGAAAGTTTTAATCAACCAACGATCCCTGAATTCATATTAGCGGAACACTACTTAAGAGACGATACGGAACCTACACTTCCAGTACCATTACAGAGTATTGATCAGTATCATAAAGTAGAGAATTTTAATATCCCTCAAAATGATAAGGCAGTAACTGTAGATAATGCTCCGCCTGTTGTTGATTTTGGTATAACCAAACATAATAAAGTTGATATTTACTTAAATTTTGCTGGTCTTGATACCGCAACAATGCAGACAAATCATACGAATTATGGTTCTCAAGATCGGTATTATCGAACAAATTATGTCGAAACAAGAACATGGGAAGCTTATGATTATAGTTATGATATTGATAGTGCTGAGAAAAATAAATTAACAGCTCTTGCGGGAGATTTAGAAGTAAACCTTATAACTAAGGGGATAGATGCACGAGTTGTTATTGATAACTCTTATGAGAATAGACCAGATCCGGATGGAACATATAACATTAATTACCCTAACTGGGGTACGACTTATTGGACAGATAGCTATTATGATACTGTAACATCAGCTAGTCCTAATTATTCTCCACCTTCTGGCTGGTACATTACTTCGACAACTGATAACACGCAAAATGAATCGTACACTTTTACTTGTTCATTCTCGACTGGAACCTACTGGTGTCCTAACTGGGATTCCTATACAAGTACATTACCATCTTGTGGTTATCTATCATGTACCTCTTGGAGTAAGACTTTTGTCAATCATACTTATGCTGATAGAACAGAATCAGATGCAAGAAGGGAAGAGAAAGGACTTCCACCACTATCACAAGATGCTTTTAGGACTTCTTCTACGGATAGGTATAGTCGAGTGAATACCGTTTCAAGGACATATAATATTCGAAAAGATGTTCCGCGATCCGCGTATGAGATACAGAACTTTACAACAAGTGGTTCGCAAAAACCTTTTATTGATACAACCGATTATAGTGAGGCTATTTCAAATGCCTCTTATAGAGCGGGAGCTGATAGTTATTATATCCGCTATGATAAAAGGAATTGGTCATGGACTAACAATACCTCAAAGTTTAGTAGTGTTATTTCTGCAATGAAAAACAATTCCATATACTTATGGAACACTGCAAATAATGATAATCGAGTAAACTTTGAGAAGGTTATGACCAATGGTTCAAAGCTTGGGCAGTTCACTGTGTATGATAGCACTGCTGCTGAAAAGCATGTTCAGGAGATTGAAGATTACTTTATTAGTAACTATGCTCACAAAGAGGACGGAGTTAATAAAACTATTGTTCTTGGTGATAAAGTTGATTATACCGTCACTTATGAAGATCATGAAAATGATCCAGAATTAAAACGAGAGTGGAAATTTGAACATGATCCAACTAAAGTAAACGGAAGGGTAATTGATAATCAACCTTCAGGTCCTATTGCACAAAACGGTCTATGGATTAACAATCCTATGCAACTACCAGCAGTAGGGACATATAAAATTCAATTACGTGCAATGGATGACCCAATTCACTTTAAAGATTCACGATTCTATAATTTCCGTAAGTGGTCAGATGAGAGCATAGTAAGGGAATACACAGTTAATGTTCATAGACGTCCTACAGCATTGTTTAATTTTACAGTAGACCAGAGTGATAATTTTAAACTCACATTAGATCCTTCACCTTCATATGATATCGATTTTAAAACTAATCGAGACGATAAAGGAATTGCGGAATATGAATGGAGTTATTATCTTGACGGTGTGGAATACGAAGGTAAGCCACCAGCTAACGTACAAGTTGACAAATTCTATGACGTAACATTGACTGTAACTGATATAGATGGTGCAAGTGATTCAATAACAAAGAGAATTAGCACGAAAAATGAAAATTTACCACCTGTTGCTTTATTTGAAGTACAGGATATAGTAACAAGAAGTGAAAAGTTAAACTTTATAGATTTAAGTTATGATCCAAACGATGACCCTCTTACAAACTATCAAATTACTGTGCGTAAACAAGGCGATCAAACAGTACTTAAGAATTTAACTTCTTGGCCAGAAAGTTTTGAAGAGATGGGATTGCCGATTGGAGAGTATGTTATTGGTTTAACTGTTGATGATATTCCTAAAGTTGGGGCTTCATTAACTTCAGAATTATATGAACGTAATATAAAAGTAATCCGTGATAATGATCCGCCAGTTTCGTTATTTACTTTAAGCCCTAACCCAGTTGAAAAAGGGAAACTTCTCACATACGAAGATCAGAGTTACGATCCTAATGGTGATCCTCTAATAAACTACAGTTGGTTAGTGGAACAAATTGACGAGAATGGGAACGTTATTGAATCTTGGAATACTGGTGTGCCACCAACAGATTTAGAGCAATTTGGTGGTATAGGCAAGTATAGAATTACACAAACGGTATTTGATGACCCGCCATTCCCGCTACAATCTTTATCTGATGATTATACAATTGAAGTGGAAATGATACAGGGACCAGAAGCGCCGTTTGCTGAATTTGCTTGGGAGCCACTACAACCAACAGAAGAAGACACGATTACACTTGATCCTTCTTATAGTTATGACTTAGACGGAACTATAGAGGGGTATGATTGGTCAATAAAAGCTCCTAATGGAATTGTTACAACCTCTACATTAATGAATCCTAAGATAATGAATGCACAGGTTGGTGAATATGAGGTAACTCTAAATGTAATTGACAATGATGGTCTAAAATCAATAATACCTGCTGTTCATACCATTTTGGTTAAACCTAAAGCACCTAATAAACCGCCTGTCGCTGAATATATTTGGGAGCCATTTAAGTTGTTTTTAGGAGACAATGTTAAATTAAATCCAGAAGGCTCATATGATGTCGATGGTACGATTGTTTCTTATGAATGGAGCATAGCACCAACTATTGGAGCAACGAGCAGCAGTACTGAAAAGTATCCAGAGTTTATTGCTACTTCTAGCCAGTATGAAGTTACTCTTAAAGTTACTGATAACGACGGAGATACGGATACTATTACGAAAACTATAGAAGTTAACATTGCAAAGCTTCAAGCATTTGTTACTCATACAGATGAATGGAGAAATAGATGGGCTGCTGAAGGGTTTAATCCTGATATTAATATGTTTAAAGCGGGTGAAAAGTTTGTTATTGAGTTAACAAGTACACCAGCTGCGTATGTATGGGGATCAATTGATTTAGGGGTAGATATAGGTAAAGTAGAAATTCCTTCCGCAAGTTTTAATCTAGTTTCCACGAGTTCAACGAAATATGTTTGGAGAGCGGAATTGTGGCAGGATAACTTTAAATACATTCCTAATGGCGAGTATTTATTTAACTTTTCTTCCATGCACCCTGTAAATTCACCCTACGTTCAAGCAGATGCAAACTACTTAGTAATGATTAACCAATCTATATACGATGCATTTAAGTTTCATAGAGCTAAATAATTAAAAGGGCAGAAAGCAACCTAACTCCTATAGATCTCTTTAGAACGATTACTCTCCAACTTAGATAATATAGATACCTTGACTATAATTTTAATAAGTATTAATATAAAGGTAACAGAACCCACCACGCCTCTTAACAATGCGGACCAAGGTGGGTCATTTTGTATTTAAGGGGTTATTTCTGTGAATTCTGATAACGATTATATGAAAATTAAACCACCTACTACATATAGAGAGCAAGTAGAAATTTTCCAAAAGAGAAACTTACATATAGAAAATTCAGAATTCGCTGAAAAATATTTACAAAGAGTTAATTACTACAGGTTAAGCGCATATGCAATAACATTCAAAGATCCTTTATGTAAGGAACACTATACAGAAAACTCAACGTTTGAAAAATTAACTTCGTTATATGAATTTGATCGAAGATTACGCCTTTTACTATTAGGAGTTCTAGAAACAATAGAAATATCTTTTCGCACTCATATTTCATATGAGATTGCTCATAAATTTGGTCCACTTGGGTATAAAGATAAAGAGAATTTCATTAAAGAAAAATATCATAAAGAATCCTTAGATGAATTAGAAAATCTAATAAGTAGAAGT
This sequence comes from Bacillus sp. AFS040349, assembly GCF_002577655.1. Classification (NCBI taxonomy): domain Bacteria; kingdom Bacillati; phylum Bacillota; class Bacilli; order Caryophanales; family Bacillaceae; genus Bacillus; species Bacillus sp. AFS040349. The sequence continues at coordinate 26,739 of NZ_NUMC01000048.1, forward strand.
CGCAAAGGTGAGCTCTTTATTGAGCACCATTTTAAAAAATATAATGGTAATATTCCTATATGGGCAGCTATAGAAGTTACATCATTTGGTTATATTTCTAAGCTTTATCGTAATTTAAATGAAGACTTAAAAAGGCATATAGCTAAAGTATACTATAATATCCCTTATCTATATTTAGAGAGTTGGTTACAAACACTCTCAAATGTACGAAATGTTTGTGCGCATTATGGACGACTTTATAATAAGAAGCTGACGTTTAGACCACGTTTATTTAAAGAAGATTTAAAAAGGTTTAATAATCAGAAAATATATGCTGCTATTTACATTATTCAAAGATTACTAACAAGAGAAGAGAGTCGGAGATTTATAATTGATTTAGAGGCATTAATCTTGGAGTACGATGAAAACATAGACTTCCTTCATATTGGTTTTCCTACTAATTGGAAAGAGAACTTAATACATCAAGAATGAAAAATGTACAAACTTACCATATTTTATTATGTCCCAATATAAGATATTAATAGCAAATTAACATTTTCATAAACAATGCTGAATAGACTTTATAATAACCTGATAAATCAATGGATCTTCTGGAAAGAATGAAAAATCCCTTTATCAAAGAAATTATTATAAAAAAGTCTCAACCAGCGTTAACGGGTTCCGTTTTAAGGTGCAAACAGGGAAGTACAAATACTGTATCTCCTTGAAAATTTGGTAGTAAACCACACCAATAACCACATAAGAAACCGCTGTCGTTTTGAACGACAACAGCGGTTTTTTTATGTTAAGAACCTTTTCTTTCAATAGCTATCATTAAGAAAAAGGAAACAAGGTAACAAATGAGTAATCCGTTAATTCCAAGGAATTTTGTTAGGATAATTTTAAACCAAGGAAGACGTTATTGATCAATTAACCGATTCCTTCCGTTCATCACTAAATAGTAAGGGATATAGACAGTACATTTATAGATCCAAGATTATTATAGTGTGTGTATAGTAATTTATGATTAATCTACAAACACATAAGATGTTGTTCCTTCTATTTGAGCTATTTCTACAAGATGAATAAATTTAGAAAGTGTTGTTTCTTCCATTAGTTTTGTTACTTTAACTTCCAGCAGTTCATCATAATTTAAAATTTCTGCAAATACTTCACAGCGCTTTCTTTACTGGAACACTTTAACCAATTATTGTAGCATCGATTATCTCAATAGTCATAAATGTATTCATATCGTATCGAACTTTTCATCAATGGATAGCCAAAGTTAAATCTATGGTAGGTACATTTTACGTTCTGAAAACATATCGTACATGAATATAAAGATAAAGAAAATGGATATTTACTTTATGTACTAACTTGTAAACACCCCTAAATAATTCTGCATATCCATACCTCTTCTTGATTTATTAGAAAACTAAATCCATAAGGTAAAATACTTCCGCTATACATACTAGAAGGTATCTCCTGCTAATACCTCCTTTTCTATTCTCTGATAAAATAGTGTCTGTTATAAAAAGATAGGTTCTTTTTAAGTCAATTTCATCACTTTCTTATTTCAGAATTGAGTCCGATAAAAGCTAAATATAAAACAGTCAAAGTTATAAAAAATATACATTCCCAGACAAACAAAGGATCCAAATTATAAATATTTAAATTTATTTGTTATACTTCACAATTCCTTCAAAATTCTACATTATACTTACTATTGTCCTAGTTTTAAAAGTAGGGGAAGACAACCTAGTATATGTGTCATTTAAATGCATGTTTTAGCAGTATATCTTTGAATATCGCAGCTATACATGCATTAATTGTCATACACCTTTTAGTTTATTTCACTAAATCGATAACTTTAAATATAAAGTTTACTTTGTAATCTATGAAAGGGAGTAAAAGAATACAATGATAAATAATATTAATAAAAGCCGAGTAAAAGGTAAAAATAAGGGGATTTTCTTCGTTATTGGTTTTATAGTCCTTATATTCATTCTGTTATTTTTAATACAAATGTTAAATGAAAAGGAAAAAAACACAAGCGGATTACAGCCAGGCACAAAGGCACCAGAATTTAAACTTCAATCAACTCAAGGTGACATTGCCCTAAAGGATTTTAAAGATAAAAATGTTGTTCTTTATTTTTATGAAGGAAACAATTGTCAGGCCTGTATTGATCAACTTGAAGAACTTAACAATAACCTTGATAAATTTGAAAAACTAAATGCAGTTGTAGTTGCTGCTGTTACTGACCCATTGAAATATTCGCAAGAGGTTGCAGATGAAAAAGATATAAAAATCCCAATCATGTATGACCCAAACCACCAATTAGGAGATAAGTATGGTGTTTATAATGTACCAGGAGGAATGGACATGGGCCCAGTAGATACTCATTCTGTTTTTGTTATTGATAAAGATGGGAGTGTAAAGTGGAAAGAAATATCGGTGGATGATATGTATGTTCCTCTTAAGTCGATATTAAATGAGTTGGAAAATCTATGAAATTTGGTCGTGATCCAAGAATATCCCAAATTATTATTTTATCTATATTTTCGTGGATTGGATTAAATTATTTAGAATTTAGAGTAACAACAATACAGATCATCGCAGCCATTTTAACAAGTGTTGTGTTAGAGATTTTATTTACTTATGCAAAAACAAAAAAAATAGTTGCCCCATATAGTGCAATAATTACTGGGTTAAGTACAGGGTTATTATTGCGTGCTGATTCAATTGTTCCATTTGTATTAACAATATTCGTTGCTATAACCTCAAAGCATTTTCTGAAATATAAGGGCAGTCACATATTTAACCCTTCCAACATCGGTATTGTAGTTATTTCATTTGCTTTCCCAATTACTGTCGCAACCGCGCCGCTACAATGGGGATTTTTTTGGGCACTATTATTTATAATTGCAACCGCTGGTACTTATATGGTGTATAAAGTTAAGAGGTTTTCAACAATTGTTTCTTTTCTAGGTATGTTTTTCTTAGCAGGAATTGTTCGAATGATTATTTGGGACAAAACATTTACTTCTATTTTTAATGAGTTTATGTGGGGTGGACTATTAATCTTTACATTCTTTATGATCACTGATCCAAAAACATCGCCAAAAAGTGTTAAAGGACAGATGCTTTTTGGAGTTCTTATTGCAATTCTTGGGCAAGCGATGATCCAAATGCAAATTCATGGGGCATTATTCGTAAGTCTATTTATCATTTGCTTGGCAAGAATATTATTTAAAATTTGGCAAGAAAGAATAAAAGTGAAAACAAGAGAACATTTGGCAACATAGTAAATATCCGAATAACTCTCATCCCCATTTTGAACTTTTAAGTAAGTTTTAAATGGGGTTTTTATTAGCAAGAAATAACTAGTTCTAATTTTCCTGATTAATAAAACACAATCTAGTCTGTAAAGGATACGATCGTTCCATAAAGGTAAAATAAACTTTAAGAAATGAGATATGAAGGCTGAAGAAGGGTATGTGCCATTCTTTAAATAACAGGAACATTTCATTGAAGTCATAAAGAAGGTGAAATAATGTTAAAAAGGATTTTTAAATTATTTATTATTGTTGTGGGTGGAACAATTGGGATATTTCTTATTCCGGATCTCATAACCGCTATGACAGGTGGGATAATGCCCTTATGGATGAGTTATTTAATAGGATTTATTATATTATTCTTTACGATATTTTGGTTGATTAATTCGGGTCTTAACATGATACATTGGATGGAGGAAAAACTATTAAAGGTACCCATAACGAATGTTTTATTTGGAAGCTTCGGTCTTATTTTAGGATTAGTTGTAGCATTCTTAATTACGAGTCCCTTGAAGGCAATGAGTATAGAGTTAGTTAATACAGTTTTTCCAATATCTCTTACTATTTTGTTTGGATATTTAGGATATCAAGTAGGGTCTAAGAAAAGAAATGACCTTGTAAATTTATTTTTATCTATTTCGAATCAAGGTGAAGCTAAAAATACGAAAGTAAATCTGGAAAGTGTAAAGGAACTTGAAAGTAAATTAAAAATTCTAGATACAAGTGTAATCTTAGATGGTCGAATTGAAGAAATATGCAAAACGGGTTTTTTAGAGGGGACATTATTAATCCCACAATTTGTTTTAGAAGAAGTACAACATATAGCAGATTCTTCTGATGTTATAAAAAGAAATCGTGGAAGAAGAAGTCTTGACACTTTGAATAAGATCCAAAAAGAGCCGGATATAAAAGTTGAAATTTATGAAGGTGACTTCAATGGGATACAGGAAGTAGATAAGTTTGTGGAGATTGCAAAGTTACTAAACGGTAGTGTCGTTACAAATGACACAAATTTGAACAAAATATGTAATTTACATGATGTTAAGGTTTTAAGCATCAATGACCTAGCTGAAGCTTTAAAACCAGTTGTCTTACCAGGAGAGAAAATCAATGTCCAAGTAATCAAAGACGGAAAAGATGATAAACAAGCAATTGCCTATTTAGACGATGGTACAATGATTGTGGTAGAACAAGGAAGGGATTATTTAGGTGAATATATTGATGTCTTGGTAACTAGGATTTTACAAACCTCAGCAGGAAGAATGATTTTTGCTAAACCAATAATTTAAGGGTTTCACTTTTAAACTTTTGAGTTATTCATACTTGTAATGAATTGAATGCACCCTATAAAATGGCGAGGAATTAATAATCCTTCGCCATTTTGAAGTATCGGGTTTGAAAATCTCTACTAAGAGAAAGTTTTCTTATAGATTCCATCATAATAGCACCTACGGTTTATTCCTTCTTTTTCCTTATATCTTGTTTTCGCATAATGCGAGCAAACCCTATTTGCTTTGATTTTCCATAATTAAAAAAGTAAATGCTTCACCTATCGCAACCACTAAAGCAATAATATACAGTAATTCATCCATTTTAATCTTTCCCCCCTATTCTTAAGAAATAAAATAAGGAATTATTAAAAACAATCCTGCAGCTAATACTGCCGCTAATATATTGTAGGGAGTCATTGCCTTAACGTATTTCATATGGTCTGCCTGTGCGGCGCCCGCAGACATTGCAGTCATACCGGATACGGGAGAAGTGACATCTCCAAAAGTCTCTCCTGAAAAAACAGCAGCTACAGCAAGAGGAACACTCCCTCCAGTTGTTACAGCTAAAGGGATTGCAATTGGGGCAACATTAACGCCCGTGCTCCCCAAGACGACCCTATAAAATAAGTAACAGCTCCTGAAACGATAAAAATAAGAACAGGAACCCATACTGGTGTTAGTGTTCCGCCTAAAGTTGTTCGAATAAGGTCGGTTAAACCGAGATCCTTCCACCACATGAGGAAAAAGCTTAAAGGAATTAGCATCAGGATAGGGACTAAAAGATTAAACAGTCTTGGTTTCAAAGCAGGCTTGCCTAAGCCCATATCCATATCCATTTCTTCCATCTTTCCTTTTGTGGTCACACCCATTTGGTCTTTGGCTGTACCCGCCTTATCTGTATTTCCAAGTTCTTCAGACATTTCCATAGCATGTGCAGGTTGTTTGAAGGTAGTTCCCTTTTTTGAACCTTGGGTAGATTGAATTAATTCCTGCATGCTTCCAAAATTCCAGCCTATAAACACAGATAACAAGGCAATTGTAACCGATGTAAAACTAAAAAATTGAAAGGGTAAACTGGACAAAAAGAGTTGCATAGCTGAACCTTCTATTCCAGCCGCACCCATTCCTATTCTTATTACTCCAATAATGTAGCCAATATAAGTAGTCGCAACCGGAGTAAATACAATGACTGGACTAGCAGAATTATTTAACATGTAGGCTAATCTTTGACGTGAAACTGAAAAACGATCAGCTAGCGGCTTCATGATAGAACCAGTTGCAACAACGCGAAATCCACAATCAATAAATGTGATAGGAAGCAGTAGCCATGAAGCGATTAGAGTCTTTTTTTGCCAAGGTAATGTAGTTATCCATTACCTTGACAAAGGCTTGTACACCACCCGATAGCTAAATGAGAGCAACTAAACCACTGAAGACGTATAAAAAAAGTAAAACGTCTAAGTTTCCAGGATCGGAAAGCACCCCGACAATATAATCAACTGTTTGAGAAATGGACCCAAGAAAAGACCTTGTTAAAATCAAACTCCCTACCCATAACCCGATCAACAGGGAAGGAATCACTTGTCTAGTCCAAGTAGCTAAAATAATTTCAAGAATGAATGGTACAATAGATAGCCAAAGTCCATATTCAATATAAAATCACCTCTCTTTGGGGTACCGTCATGAAAATGCGGATTTACAACGTTAAGCCCGTTTCCGAGACGGCCCCCCAATTTTAACAACGCTAAGTAAGTTTCAGTGGTCTTATAGTATCTAATGAGACCACTTTCTCTGAATTAAAATGGTATTCTCCTAATAAATTGATATGTTCCCAGCCTAAAGGTGAAATATGATGAAATAAGTCTTCATTAAAACTACCTGTCCGCTTTTGATATTCAACTGCTTTAGTTAGATGTAGAGTATTCCAGATACTGATGGCATTGATGATTATGTTCAAGGCACTGGCCCTTTGCAATTGATGCTGTATGGTTCGTTCTCTAAGCTCTCCTTGCTTTTCCGAAGAAAATAGCTCTTGCCAGTCCATTCATGGCTTCTCCTTTATTCAATCCTTTTTGTATTTTTCTTCTTAAAGATTCATCCGAAATGTAATTAAGAATAAAGATTGTTTTTTCTATACGTCCCATCTCACGTAGGGCTGTATCTAAGCTATTTTATCTTGAATAAGATCCTAATTTCCCCATAATCAAGGAGGCTGAGACTGTCCCTTCTCTTATTGAATGAGCTAACCGTAAAACATCCTCATAATTTTCTTTAATGACTTTTGTGTTTATTTGCCCACATAAAATAGCTTCTAGTTTTGGATACTCACCTGCTTTATCTATTGTAAATAATTTTGAGTCCGATAGATCTCTTATCCTTGGTGCAAATTTAAATCCTAAATAAATGGGTTAATCCGAAAATTTGGTCTGTGTAACCAGCAGTGTCTGTAAAATGTTCCTCTATGTTTAGGTCAGTATCATAATGCAATAAACTGTCCAAAACATGAATAGCATCCATTGAATTAGTATGAATGATCTTTGTGTAATAAGAAGAAAATTGATCACTCGTAAACAGATAGATGGTGGTGCCTTTTCCTTTTCCATAATGAGGGTTTGCATCTGCATGTAGTGACGAAACACTTAGCTGCTTTCTCATACCATCTGACGAAGAGGTTGTACCATCGCCCCAATAGGAAGACAATTGTAATTTGTGATGAAAATTTACTAATACGGCCTGAGCTTTATTCATTGCGTCTTCATACATGCGCCATTAAGAAACATTGGCTAGTTGCGAAATCGGTTACATACGTGTCAGTTCGACTAGCCAGAATCCTTCAAGGAAATTTCAGCAACTGAATGAAATCGGAATGGATATTTTTGAAGAAAAAGTTTCTGGAGCAACAAAGGATCGTGAACAACTTCAAAAAATGTTAGAAGATTTACAGGAAGGTGACGTTATTTTTGTTACTGACTTAACTTTGAATTACACGTAGTACATAAGATTTATATGAATTAATCGATCACATACGGAGTAAAAAGGCAAATTTAAAATCCTTAAAGGACACATGGCTCGATTTATCCGAAGAAAATCCATACAGCCAATTTTTAATTCGGTAATGGCTGGTGTTAACCAATTAGAACGAGATCTTATTCGTATGCGACAACGTGAAGGAATTGATTTGGCTAAGAAAGAAGGGAAATTTAAAGGTCGGTTAAAGAAGTATCATAAAAAGCACGCAGGAATGAATTATGCAGTTAAGCTATATAAAGAAGGAAATGTGACCGTAAATCAAATTTGTGAAATCACAAATATATCTAGAGCTTCATTATATAGAAAGCTATCGGATGAGAAAAAATCATTTCTTATTTCAATTAAGGGTAGCCAGTAATTTTAAAGGCATACATAATTTTATCATAATTCGATGTATAGTAATTTTTTCTATTCAAATAACGGGATGCGTTTCTGTAAAAGGCAGGAACGCTTTTTTACTAACTGCAGAATACATGAACAAAAAATTAGAATAACACACTTGACCGTGTACTATGGTACACGGTTTATACTTTTTATGAGGTGAAATAAATTGAGCTATCGCATTAGTGAATTTGCAGACAAATGTGGGATAAATAAAGAGACGATTAGATATTACGAAAAAAAGAGATTGTTACAAGAACCATCAAAAACGACTGCTGGTTATCGCATATATTCAGATGATGATGTGAAGCGTGTAGGCTTTATTAAACGAATGCAAGAGCTTGGTTTTTCTTTAAGTGAAATTTATAAATTATTAGGTGTTGTAGATAAAGATGAAATTCGCTGCGAAGATATGTTTGAATTTGTATCAAAAAAAGAAATGGAAGTTCAAAAGCAAATAGAGGACTTAAAACGAATTGATCGTATGTTGAAAGATTTAAAACAACGATGTCCAGATGAAAAAAGGTTACATGCGTGTCCGATAATTGAAACCTTGATTGAGGAAGAGTGAAAGGAAATTTGAGATGAAACATAAAAAGACCTTTATTGCAGGATTGATAGGTACATTTGTTGTTTTGTTATGTTGTGCTACACCTATATTAGTTATTTTATTAGGTGCTATTGGTTTAGGGGCGATAACAGGCTATTTAGATTATGTTTTGATTCCTGTTGTAGTCGTTTTTCTTGGTTTAACCCTTTATGCTTATTCTAAATATGAACACTTAAATAAAAATAGGGAGATGTAAAAAATGAAAGAAAGAGTTGTTGCAATTGCTTCAATGTTATCAGCTTTTTTAGCAAGTCTTTGTTGAATTGGCTTAGCGATTTTGATACCACTTGGTATCTAAGTGGTTTAGCTGGAACACTTGCCGTTACGTTTGCTCCATATCGAATGTTGTTTATCGTTAATAGGGTTATTATGCTTTCTATCGCTCATTTACTTTATGGGAACAAAAAAATAGTTCAAAGAAAACGAAAAAGTTGTTATGGATTAGCACATTCATTTCTGGAGCAATGCTTATCTATACATTATTCAGTCAGGGGATATAAGGGGATGATGAAATATTTAATATATCTATCTATATTATTTGGAGTGGTTTTCCTTTTGTCCGGATGTGGTAAGGCAACTATAGAGAATAGCACTACAACAAATGAAGTTCAATCGGAAAACTTAGAATCTGTTTCGTTTAAAATAGATGGATTTACTTGAGTATCTTGTGCGTTTACGGTGAGGTCCGCCGTTTCCAATTTAGAGGGTGTTCAAAATGTAGAGGTTGAAGGTTCAGGAGAAACTCAACTTACATTTGATTCAACAAAGATAAGTTTAGATGAAATTGAAAAAGGAATTAATGATTTAGGCTACGAGATAAGAAAGTAGGTAAAACTAATATAAACAGGAGGAAGAGGGAATGAATAAATATAAGATCAGTATCCAAGGAATGACATGTACGGGTTGTGAAGAACATGTAGCTGTAGCACTTGAAAATATAGGTGCTAAGAACATTGAAGCTAGTTTTCGTCGTGGTGAAGCAGTATTTGAATTACCTGATGATATTGGGGTGGAAAGCGCAAAAAAGGCAATTAATGAAGCAAAATATCAACCTGAAGAAATAGAAGAAGTACAATCTAAAGAAAAAATGGTTTTAGGTGATGAGGGAGACTATGACTTACTTATCATTGGTTCTGGTGGAGCTGCTTTTTCGGCTGCGATTAAATCAGTTGAATACGGGGCAAAAGTAGCTATGGTCGAGCGCGGGAGGGTTGGGGGAACATGTGTCAATATTGGTTGTGTGCCGTCAAAGACACTTCTTCGTGCTGGGGAAATCAATCATTTAGCAAAAGTAAATCCATTTATAGGTTTGGAAACATCTGCTGGAGAAGTGGAATTAGCACCTTTAATCAAGCAGAAAGATGAGTTAGTTAGTGAGCTTCGGAATCAAAAATATGTGGATTTAATTAGTGAATATGACTTTGATTTAATTGAAGGTGAAGCAAAATTTGTTAATGGAAATACCGTTGAAGTTAACGGGAAGAAACTTTCTGCAAAGCTTTTCTTAATTGCAACGGGTGCTTCTCCTTCTTTACCCCCGATTTCAGGACTTGAAGAAGTGGATTATCTAACAAGTACTACACTACTTGAATTAAAAAAGGTGCCTAAACGATTAACGGTTATTGGTTCAGGATATATAGGAATGGAGCTTGGGCAATTGTTTCATAATTTAGGTTCAGAAGTCACGCTTATGCAAAGAAGTGAGCGACTTTTAAAAGAATATGATCCAGAAATTTCAGAAGCAATAGAAAAAGCGTTAATTGCACAAGGTATTAACCTTGTCAAAGGGGCAACTTTTGAGCGTGTAGAACAAGGTGGAGAGATAAAAAAGGTTCATGTAACAGTAGATGGAAAGAAAAAAGTAGTGGAATCAGAGCAATTACTTGTTGCAACAGGAAGAAAACCAAATACGGATTCTTTAAATTTAATTGCAGCAGGGGTTGAAGTCGGAAAACGAAAAGAAATACTGATAAACGACTATGCTAGGACAAGTAATGAAAAGATTTATGCAGCAGGCGATGTAACATTAGGACCTCAATTTGTTTATGTAGCAGCAAATGAAGGTGGAATTGTTGCCGATAATGCGATTGGTGGGTTAAATGAAAAATTAGATTTATCCGTTGTTCCTGGAGTAACATTTACAAATCCTTCGATTGCAACGGTGGGATTAACAGAAGAACAAGCAAAAGAAAAAGGCTATGAAGTAAAAACATCTGTATTGCCTTTAGATGCTGTTCCAAGAGCGATAGTAAACCGTGGAACAACAGGTGTTTTCAAGCTTGTTGCTGACGCGAAAACATTAAAAGTGCTTGGGGTTCATATCGTATCTGAAAATGCAGGAGAGGTGATATATGCAGCGACATTAGCTGTTAAGTTTGGTTTAACCGTAGAGAATTTAAAAGACAGCCTTGCACCATATTTAACAATGGCAGAAGGATTAAAATTAGCTGCTCTTACATTTGATAAAGATGTATCGAAATTATCTTGTTGTGCAGGGTAAAGCACCTTTTGGTAGGAGCTTTACAATAAATACACTTAACTATCCTTCGTTAGCTGAATAGCCATTAAAAAAGTCGGTTCCTAATGTTAGGGAATCGACTTTTTTAATCTTAACGTTGTAAATCCGCATTTTCCTGACGGCACCACTCTTTTTTCTTACGTTTATTTATCCCTTTTCATCCGTTTCGTTATTCTCTAGCGATTTTTATATAGATACAATTTATAAACATAGTTAAACTACTATTGTATTTAAATAAATGAACTGGAGATAAATTTATTATGAAACGTATTGTGATCAAATATTTGTAACCATATTTTTGTTAGTTGGAGCTATGTCTTTATCAGTAGTAACATCAACTTCTGCAGAGGAGCCTAAAGAAACAAAGCAAATGAATTGCTGTAAAAAAATGGAAATGATGAACAAGCAAATGAAACAGATGATGGACAATCACAAAATGGTAATGAATGATATGAAGAGTTTGTTTGAAGAATTATAAAAGAGAGGTCAGTTAACGCAGGAACAAAAAGAAAAAATGATGAATATCGAGAAAATGATGAATCAAATGGAATAAAAGATGAAAAAAATGTCATCTATGAGAAACGAAGAATTAAAGTGAAAAACTAGGGGGAAAAGACATGAATGATTTTGCTATCGAAATCTATACAACTCCGACTTGCCCAGATTGTAAAGCAGCAAAAGAGTTTCTTTCTCAACATAATCTCAATTATGCTGAACATGATATTGTGGAAAATGAAGAAAACATTAAGGAACTAAACAAATTGACAGGGAAAAAAATATTGTTCCGACAATTAAGATTAATGATGAGTTTTTTATTGGATTTTCGCAAAACCGAGAGACTATTGAAACATTACTGTTATCATAGGGTGAGTTTATTATATTAAATATAATAGAAATATTCAGCACATGTTTTTTGAGTTGGTACATACTTTGCTTTATCAGGGTTTAAACTTTCAAGGTAAGAGTTTGTAAAAGGAGAGGATTTCTGAAAATGTCTAAAATCCCCTTAATTTACACTATATTTTGATATTTAGGTTTAAGAGCATATACCATATAAGTAATTCATAAATATTTTTGAGTTTTTTAACTTCTTCACAATTTCCTCAAATTCCTTGTTTATAATGAAAACTAACATGAAACAAGGAGGTGTGGAATGTGGGTTGGGAAACTTTATTATTACTGGCATGTCCTCTTATGATGTTATTCTGTATGAAAGGTATGTTTTCGGGAAATAAAGAAAAAGAAACCAAGGGAAATCAAACACAACAATCTGATTTACAATCATTACAAATTAAGATGGCAGATTTAATAGAGCAAAATCACAAACTGACACAGGAAGTAGAAAATTTAAAGAATCAAACAAGTGAGGATTCAAACATAGTTAAATTTAAACAAGCTTAAATAGACACTTTTGTAAGCGAGGGAGGAAATTCTTTCGCTTTTTTTGTAGCCATTTTTGGCATTCGTTAAATTAATTTTTTAAAATGTATTGACTCTGTTCCTAGATACAGACTTTAAAATAGATTATGAAAGGAGGGAATCTTATGGAAGTTCTATCAATTAGTAAAGTAGCAAAGCAGGCTAATATAAACCTTGAGACAGTCCGTTATTACGAGAAAAGGGGTCTTATACCTGAGCCACCAAGAACATCAGCGGGGTATAGGATATATTCTAGAGAGTACGTTGACCGAATCAAGTTTATAAAAAGAGCACAAGAGCTTGGGTTTACACTTGATGAAATATTGCAGCTGTTAAAAATTTCAGAAGGTGGACATGATGCACAGACTGTAAAAGAATTTACATCTGAAAAAATAAGTGGAATTACTGGTAAAATCAATGACTTACAACGAATAAAGGGTACATTGCAAAAGCTATCAGACGAATGCCCAGGGTCTGGTGCACCCTCAAATAAATGCCCCATTATTCAAGATTTAACCAATAACTAAAGATAAGAGTTTTTTAGAGGTCCTGACTTACGAAGTAAAACTAACCAATTTGATAATAATATAAATTAACTAACGTATGATAAGGCTATTTTAAAATTTTTAAATAAAATGGAGGAATTAATATGGCTAATGTAACAAAATCAATTTCAGTAAAAGGAATGTCTTGTAATCACTGCGTGAATTCAATCGAAGGTTCCTTAGGACAACTAAACGGTGTTCAATCGGTTAAAGTAGACCTTAAACAGGAGTTAGTTGCTGTATCGTATAACGATGAGGTAGTTAATGCACAAGATATTTATTCGGAAATTGAGGAATTAGGATACGATGTTGTGGCATAAAAGTTTTTGACCCATCTGATTCCAAGTTATAGGGGTTAATCAATGTGTAAGGTTAGTAATTTAAAAAGAATTGTTTATGAATGCTTCACTTGGCCAGTTAAACAATTCAGAATTACATATTGGTTTTCCCATTATTTTTAGAAGAATATAGCTAAAAGGAGCATTCCTGTTAGAAGGATTTTCGGAGACTTGAACAAAAAAGAGCC
>NZ_NUMC01000049.1:0-63322 GCF_002577655.1 Bacillus sp. AFS040349
AGGTGTATGATGATCTTTTTTATTTAAAATCCATACCTTTTCTTACTAGAAGAACGATAAAAACTAAAAGAAAGTACGTGTTTTTTAAAAAAACACGTACTTTCTAAACAGCCTGAGCACCTTTAATGGGGTGCTGTTTTTATTTTTCAAAAAATTGTTGACACCTAAACTTGGTACCGTTTACAATGTGTGTAACGGGTTACATACATAACAAGTTATTTTTTTGGACCTACCTGTAACCGGTTACAGATATTTGTTTATGAGGTGGAAACAGTTGATTACGATTAAAGATGTGGCAAAAGAAGCAGAAGTCTCCGTTGCAACTGTTTCAAGAGTTTTAAACAATAATGGATATGTGAATGAAGAAACGCGTAAGAAAGTGGAAGATGCGATTAAAAAGTTAGAGTATACGCCGAATGCGGTGGCTCGTAGTTTATATAAGAAGCAATCAAGAACGATTGCTTTGATTGTTCCGAATATCACGAATCCCTTTTTCCCTGAGGTTGCGCGTGCAATTGAGGATGTGATGAATAGCAAGGACTACACATTGATTCTTTGTAATTCAGATGATCAAGAGGAAAAAGAGAAAAAGTATTTTGATATGTTAAGACAAAAATATGTGGATGGCGTCATTATTGTGACAAGTACTTTAAAGCCGATGCATATCGTGAAAAATAAAATTCCAATAGTGGCTGTTGACCGTTTTATCGATAAAGATATTCCTTATGTGTCGGTAGACAATATGAAGGGTGCAAGGCAAGCGGTTCAACACTTAAAGGCCATAGGATGTCAAAGGATTGCTCATATTCGTGGTCCTGAAGATTTACCGATAGCCGAAGAAAGGTATCAGGGGTATTTAAAAGAAGTTCAACATGAAGCTTGGTTTGATGAAAATCTGGTTTTAAATGGAAACTTTAATATTAAGCTAGCAACTGAACAAACAAAAAAGTTACTAACGGAAAACAGAGATATTGATGGAATTTTTGCTGGAAATGACTATATGGCATTAGGTGTGATTAAGGCGGCTCTTGAATTGGGGAAAAGAATTCCAGAGGACTTATCAGTCATTGGCTTTGATGGTATTAATCTTGCTAAATTAACAAACCCTGAGCTTACGACAATTGCTCAGCCGATTTATCAAATAGGCTACAAAGCAGCAGAAATTTTATTAGATTTAATCGAAGGTAAACCAATACAAGAGTATAGTCATCGATTGGATGTTACGTTGAATATCGGTCAGTCTACAAAAAGATGAGGTGGAACGTATGGAGAAACGGAAGGTAACGGTAATAGGAAGCATCAATATGGATCTTGTAACGAAGACAGAGGTTATACCTAAAGTTGGAGAAACGGTTATGGGAGAATCCTTTTTCACAATTCCTGGTGGAAAAGGAGCGAACCAAGCCGTTGCTGCAGCGAGATTGGGAGCTGAGGTAACTTTAATAGGTTGTGTTGGAGATGATATGTTTGGAAAGGATCTACTTGAACATCTTGAAAAAGAAGGCATTATTTTGAATAATGTGGAACCGGTTACACATGTGTCAACTGGGACAGCAACAATTACTTTATCTAAAGGAGACAATAGCATTATCGTTGTTTCGGGTGCAAATTTTGAGGTAACTCCAGAAATGGTAAGGAAAAATGAAAGCGTTATTGCGAAAAGTGATGTTGTGCTTCTACAGCTGGAAATTCCACTAGAGAGTGTGATGGAGGCTGCAAAACTAGCAAAAAAACACAATAAAACGGTGATCTTAAACCCGGCACCTATTCAGGCTTTACCAAAAGAGCTTTTAAGCTTAGTAGATTATTTGACTCCTAATGAACATGAGCAGGAATTGCTTCTTTCTGCAAGTAGTCTATCGCCTGATGAGTTAGAGGAAATCAAGTCAAAGTGTATTGTGACAAAAGGACCTGAGGGTGTGTTTATCTACGATAAGGGTGAAAGTCAAATTAAAGGATTCAAGGTAGAAGCAGTAGATACAACTGGTGCAGGAGATTCCTTTAATGGTGCATTTGCCGTTTCATTAAGTGAAGGAATTGACATTAAAGAAGCATGTAGGTTTGCAAACGCGGTTGGTGCGCTTTCTGTTACGAAGTTAGGTGCGCAATCAGGGATGCCAACAAAAGAAGAAGTTGAACGTTTTTTACAGCAAAGAGAGGATGACAAAAGTTGAAGAAGCAAGGAATTCTTAATAGTCATATATCTGAAATACTTTCAAGGCTAGGTCATACAGATACGATTGTGATTGCAGATTGTGGTCTGCCAATCCCTGATGAGACAGTTCGAATTGATTTATCTCTTAAGCAAGGGGACCCTTCATTTCTTGAAACATTAACGGTGATTTTAGAGGATATGGAGGTTGAGAAGGTTACTTTAGCAGAAGAAATATCAGAGCAAAATCCTGAAGTTGAAAAACAAACTCTAAGTTTACTAGATGAAGAGGTTAATAAAGAGTATGTATCACATGAGAAATTTAAAGAAAAGTGTAAAAGTGCAAAAGCGATTATCCGAACGGGGGAAGTAACGCCTTACGCCAATATCATTTTACATGCGGGAGTGATTTTTAAATGAGCAAAACTCCTTTAGCTCAGATGAAAGGAATTTCTAAGGCTTTCTCAGGTAACGTCGTACTTGAAGGTGTTGAGTTTGAAATTTTACCAGGTGAAGTACACGCTTTGATGGGTGAGAATGGTGCAGGAAAATCAACGCTGATGAAGATTTTAACAGGAATTTATGAGCGTGATGCAGGCACTGTTTATATGAATGGTAAGGAAGTGCATTTTAAAAATGCGAAGGAAGCTGAAAATGCAGGAATTGCCGTTATTCATCAGGAGCTAAATATTATTCCGTATCTATCCGTTACAGACAATATGTTTCTAGGAAAAGAACTTACATATAGCAAATTTGGCATTGTAAAGCATAAAGAGATGAAGCAGAAAACGAAGGAATATTTAAATCGACTCGGAATTGATATTGATCCTGACATAGAGGCAGGAGAGCTATCTGTTGGTCAACAACAAATGGTCGAGATTGCTAGAGCTGTTGCCGCTAATATGGATGTTCTCATTATGGATGAACCAACAGCCGCATTAACGGATCGAGAAATCGAAGCGTTGTTTAAGGTTATTCGTTCATTAAGGGATGAAGGGGTTGGAATTGTTTATATTTCACACCGAATGGAGGAAATCTTCCAAATCTGTGACCGCATTTCTGTATTACGGGACGGTCAGTTCATTGGTGTAAAAGAAATACCGAAAACGAACTTTGATGAAATTGTCAAAATGATGGTTGGCCGTCAACTAGGTGATCGTTTTCCAGAAAGAAAAACAACACTTGGTCCTGAGCGATTAAACATTGAAAACTTCACTTGTAAAGGAAAGTTTGAACATATTTCTTTCTCAGTTAAACAAGGAGAAATTCTTGGAGTTGCTGGCTTAATGGGAGCTGGTAGAACAGAGATTATGGAAGCGATCTTTGGCTATCGTCAAAAGCAAAGTGGGAAAGTGCTGATCGATGGGAAAGAAGTCTCCATCAAATCAGCCTATGATGCGATTCAACAAGGCATTGGTTTTATAACAGAGGATCGAAAAAGTGAAGGTTTAGTGCTTGGCTTGTCTGTTCGTGAAAATTTTTCACTAACCAATTTAGGACGAATTTCTAAAAAAAGTGTGATTTCGTCTAAGACAGAAGAATCATTTGTTGATGACTTAATACAAAAATTACATGTTAAAACAGCTAGTCGTGAGCTCCCAGTGAAATCTCTTAGTGGTGGAAATCAACAGAAAATCGTGATTGGCAAGTGGATTGGGATAGAGCCGAAGATCTTGATTCTGGATGAGCCAACAAGAGGTGTTGATGTTGGGGCGAAAAAAGAAATCTATCAACTAATGAATCAGCTTACAGAACAAGGAGTAGCGATTATTATGGTCTCTTCGGAATTACCAGAAATTCTTGGAATGAGTGATCGAATCCTTGTTATCCGTGAAGGAAAGTTATCGGCGACACTTTTAAGAGAAGAAGCAGATCAGGAAAAAATTATGCAAGCAGCTACTGGGGGGAATGAATCATGAACTCAAAATCTATTACATCAAAACTGCAAAAGTTAGGACCACTTGTTGGTTTACTTATTATCACAATCATTCTTTCCATTGTGAGTCCAAACTTTATGACAGTAGATAATATTTTAAATGTTTTACGTCAAGTTTCGATTAATGCACTTATTGCTTTTGGTATGACCTTTGTCATTTTGACTGGTGGAATTGATTTATCAGTTGGTTCCATTTTAGCGTTAGCATCAGCAGTAACAGCGAGTATGCTAGCTAGCGGCATGGATCCGATTTTAGCTATTTTAGTAGGGTTATTAGCTGGTGCGATCATGGGTGCCATTAATGGATTTATTATTACAAAAGGTAAGGTTGCACCGTTTATCGCAACTCTTGCAACAATGACGGTGTTTCGTGGATTAACTCTTGTTTATACAGATGGCCGACCAATTACAGGTTTGTCTAGCAGTGAGTTGTTCGTGTTAATGGGAAAAGGGTATGTAGGCTGGGTTCCAGTGCCGGTTATTTGGATGTTAATAACATATGCGATTTTATATTTTATCTTAAAGAAAACTACTTTTGGCCGCAGAGTTTATGCGATTGGCGGTAATGAGGAAGCAGCTATTTTATCTGGTATTCGAACCGATCGTGTAAAGATTTGGATTTACTCCATTACAGGTTTACTGTCAGCGTTAGCTGGAATTATTCTTTCATCACGATTAAATTCTGCACAACCAACAGCTGGTGCTTCATATGAGCTTGATGCAATTGCTGCGGTTGTTCTTGGAGGAACAAGTCTTTCTGGTGGTCGTGGTTGGATTTTTGGAACATTGGTTGGTGCACTGATTATCGGTGTTCTAAACAATGGTTTAAATATTATGAATGTGAGCTCCTTTTACCAACAAGTCGTTAAAGGAGGTGTTATTTTACTAGCTGTACTGCTTGATCGTAAGAAAGCTGCTTAAATTATAAACCGAAATAAGGGGGATTTTTACAATGAAAAACATGTTTAAAAGTATTTTATTTTTCGCATTTGCTATGATTTTATTAGTAGGATGTTCAACTGAAGCACCTGGTGCATCTTCAGAGAGTTCATCTGATGAGGGCGCTAGCGATGATGGTTCAGTGAAGGTTGGATTATCGATTTCTACACTAAATAACCCATTCTTTGTTACATTAAAAGAAGGTGCTGAAGAACAAGCAAAAGCTAAAGGAATTGAAATCGTTGTTGTTGACGCACAAAATGATTCAGCAAAACAAGTAAGTGATATCGAGGATTTAATTCAACAAGGTGTTGATGTATTACTAGTAAACCCAACGGACTCAGCAGCTGTATCTGCTGCAATTGAATCAGCAAACAGTGCAGATGTACCTGTTATTACATTAGATCGAAGTGCAGAAGGTGGAGAAGTTGTTGCTCATATTGCATCTGACAACGTTGCAGGTGGAAAAATGGCTGGAGACTTCATTTTAGAACAGCTTGGTAGTGAAGGAAAAGTAGTCGAAATCGAAGGAATTCCTGGTTCATCAGCAGCACGTGAAAGAGGAGAAGGCTTCCACCAATCTATTGATGCAGTAGATACAATTGAAGTAGCTGCAAAGCAAACAGCAGACTTTGACCGTGCGAAGGGGTTAACAGTTATGGAAAATATCCTTCAAGGAAACAAAGATATTCAAGCGGTATTCGCTCATAACGATGAAATGGCACTAGGCGCACTTCAAGCAATCGAAGCAGCAGGATTATCAGATATCGTTGTTGTAGGCTTTGACGCAACAGAAGATGCAGTAAAAGCTGTTGAAGACGGTCGCTTAGCAGCAACAGTAGCCCAAAAACCAGCTGTCATCGGTCAAAAAGGAATCGACACAGCTATTCAAGTAGCGAGCGGAGAAACAGTAGAAGAGTTTATTCCTGTTGAACTTGAATTAGTAAAATAACGTGAGATTGCTGGAAGAGGATCCGGATTGGGTCCTCTTTTGCGTTCGACAAACTTCGGGCTTTGCCTGTCACTTCCCGGTGTTCTTCCAACAAACTTCGGGGCGTGACAGGCACCGCTATGTAAAGATATCGTAAATCTACTTAATCATATAGAGGTAATACGTATATTCCGTTATAATGGGAGTGTTGATAGAGAAGGAGGTGAAACCCATGGAACAGGAGACAATGTTGAAAGAGATCCTCAACGCACTAAAATTACACTCAGATAAAATGGATCAAAAGTTTAAGAAAGTAGATGAAAGATTCGAGAAAATCGATGAAAGATTCGAACGAGTTGATGAAAGATTCGACAGCATTGAAGGACGATTAGATAGAATAGAGAAAAAAATGGATGGCTTTCGTGTGGAATTAACGGAAACGCAAGAAACGGTTGACTTTATTTCTGTTAAAACATTACAACATGAAAAGAAGCTACGTGAATTAAATCAATCGTAAATGACTATTGCTACTAGATCCTCGTTTTTAGCTCCTATTACTCCAACTATCAATACCATCTAGCGAATAAACTATCATAAATTATTCTAAACTTACTAAGGTTATTCTTGGTAAGTTTTTTTATGTGAAAAGAGTGCTTTTTTAATCGACAAACTTCGGGTCGTGCCTGTCACCCCCCGAAGTTCTTCCGACAAAACTCGGGAAGTGACAGGCACTCCAAAACCCCCTCCCACCCCCAACTCCAAACCATGTCACCCGCCTGTTGCCCCACCACCCCAACTAGTGCTAAAATAGGGAATAGACGAAACTTACATAAAAGCAATTTCACTCTAAACACAGAGGAGCGTATTAGATGCTTGGAATTTTGAATAAGGTGTTTGATTTTAATAAGCGTGCGTTAAATCGTTATGAGAAGATGGCTGATCAGATTGATGCGCTTAGCGGTCAGATGGGTGGCTTATCTGATGAGCAATTAAAGGCTAAAACAGAAGAGTTTAAAGGTCGTGTAGCGAATGGTGAATCGCTAGATAATCTTTTAATAGAAGCATTTGCTGTTGTTCGCGAGGCAGCGAAGCGTGTGTTGGGGCTATACCCGTACAAGGTTCAGTTAATGGGGGGTATTTCCTTACATGAAGGAAATATTTCTGAGATGAAAACAGGGGAAGGTAAAACATTAACTTCCACAATGCCTGTTTATTTAAATGCGCTTTCTGGTGAAGGTGTGCATGTTGTCACGGTCAATGAATACTTAGCAAGTCGTGATGCGAATGAAATGGGTCAACTTTACGAATTCTTAGGCTTAACAGTAGGTCTTAATTTAAATTCTTTAGATAAAGATGAAAAGCGTGAAGCGTATGCAGCAGACATTACCTATTCAACAAACAATGAACTAGGTTTTGATTATTTACGTGATAACATGGTTCTTTATCGTGAACAAATGGTGCAGCGTCCGCTTAACTTTGCCGTAATCGATGAGGTTGACTCGATCTTAGTCGATGAAGCGAGAACTCCCTTAATTATTTCGGGACAAGCGGCTAAATCTACTAAGCTTTACATCCAAGCAAACGGCTTTGTTCGTCAGCTTAAACAAGAGGACGATTTCACATATGATGTGAAAACAAAGGCTGTTCAATTAACAGAAGATGGTATGACAAAGGCGGAAAAAGCGTTTGGCATTGAAAATCTTTTCGATATTTCACATGTGGCATTACTTCACCACATTAACCAAGCATTAAAAGCACAGTTTGTTATGCAAAATGATGTTGATTACGTGGTAGACGAAGGACAAGTTGTCATCGTTGACTCATTCACGGGTCGTTTAATGAAGGGACGCCGTTACAGTGACGGTCTTCACCAAGCGATTGAAGCAAAAGAAGGTCTTGAAATTCAAAACGAAAGCATGACACTTGCTACAATTACGTTCCAAAACTACTTCCGTATGTACAAAAAGCTGTCTGGTATGACTGGTACAGCGAAAACGGAAGAAGAAGAGTTCCGTAATATTTACAACATGCAGGTTGTTGCGATTCCAACGAACAAACCGATTGCTCGTGATGACAGAGCCGATTTAGTTTACCGTTCAATGGAAGGGAAATTCCGTGCGGTTGTTGAGGAAGTTAAACAGCGTTACGACTTAGGTCAGCCTGTACTTGTTGGTACAGTTGCCGTTGAAACCTCTGAATTAATTTCTCAGCTTCTTAAGAAAAAAGGTGTTCCACATCATGTCTTGAATGCGAAAAATCATGAAAAAGAAGCAGAAATTATTGAAAATGCCGGTCAACGTGGTGCTGTCACGATCGCGACAAACATGGCTGGTCGTGGTACGGATATTAAGCTTGGCGAAGGTGTTCGTGAGGTTGGCGGGTTAGCTGTAATCGGTACAGAACGTCACGAATCTCGTCGTATTGATAACCAGCTTCGCGGACGTTCTGGTCGTCAAGGAGACCCTGGTATTACTCAATTCTATCTTTCAATGGAAGATGAATTGATGCGCCGTTTCGGTTCTGAAAACATGATGAATATGATGGATCGTCTAGGTATGGATGATACGCAACCAATTCAAAGTAAAATCGTTTCACGCGCCGTTGAATCTGCGCAAAAACGTGTTGAAGGAAATAACTTTGATGCGCGTAAGCAGCTTTTACAATATGACGATGTTCTTCGTCAGCAGCGTGAAGTTATTTACAAGCAACGTTTCGAGGTTCTTGATTCTGACAACCTTCGTGAAATTGTTGAGAAAATGCTAAAATCAACGATCGAACGTGCGGTAGGAATGTATACTCCTAAAGAGGAAGTTGAAGAAGATTGGAACTTAGAAGGCATCATCGACTATATGAATGCAAACATTCTTACAGAAGATGAGCTTACTGTATCAGATCTTCGCCGTAAAGATCCTGAGGAAATGGCTGAGTTGATCTACAAAAAAGCACTTGCACACTATGATGCGAAGGAAGCAGACTTTGGTGAAGAGCAAATGCGTGAATTCGAAAAAGTTATCCTTCTTCGTGCAGTTGATACAAAGTGGATGGATCACATCGATGCGATGGATCAGCTTCGTCAAGGTATTCATTTACGTGCTTACGGACAAAACGATCCGTTACGCGAATACCAAATGGAAGGCTTCGCCATGTTTGAAAACATGATCGCTTCAATCGAAGAAGATGTAGCGAAGTACATCATGAAGGCACAAATCCGCAACAACCTTGAGCGTCAAGAGGTTGCAAAAGGTCAAACTGCTGTTCACGCGAAAGAAGGCGATGAGCCAGTTAAGAAAAAACCAACTCGTAAAGTTGTGGAAATCGGCCGTAATGATGCATGTATTTGCGGCAGCGGAAAGAAATACAAAAACTGCTGCGGTCAATAATCACTAGCGTTTACCTACTGAAACGTATATAATAGAACATTATCAAAGAGAGAGGTGCACCCACCTCTCTCTTGTTGCGAATAAAGATTAGCACTTTTTCAATATAAATATATAAATGGAGTGACTTTCATGGAACTAGTAGAAATTCGTCAAGAGCTCGAAAAAACAGCTAAACGTTTAGCGGACTTTAGGGGGTCTCTTTGACCTCG
The DNA here is from genome assembly GCF_002577655.1 of Bacillus sp. AFS040349. Taxonomy (NCBI): domain Bacteria; kingdom Bacillati; phylum Bacillota; class Bacilli; order Caryophanales; family Bacillaceae; genus Bacillus; species Bacillus sp. AFS040349. The sequence continues at coordinate 9,548 of NZ_NUMC01000049.1, forward strand.
ATATCAAAGAAGCACGTATTCAACAGCTTGAAGCACAAATGACAGCACCAGATTTCTGGGATAATCAAAACGCTGCACAAGCTGTTATTAATGAAACAAATGCGCTAAAAGAAATGGTTGATCAATTCCACGAACTAAACGAATCTTATGAAAATCTTCAATTAACATATGAACTCGTTAAAGAGGAAGACGATGAAGATTTACGTGAAGAACTAGTCACTGAAATAAAAGATTTAGTTTCAAAGCTAAATGACTTTGAACTTCAGCTTTTACTTAGTGAACAACACGACAAAAACAACGCAATCCTTGAGCTTCACCCAGGCGCAGGTGGTACAGAGTCTCAGGACTGGGGCTCAATGCTACTTCGTATGTACACACGCTGGGCAGAGAAAAAAGGCTTCAAGGTTGAAACACTTGATTACTTACCTGGTGATGAAGCGGGGATTAAAAGTGTTACACTTTTAATCAAGGGCCATAACGCATACGGTTATTTAAAAGCTGAAAAAGGTGTGCACCGCCTTGTTCGTATTTCTCCATTCGACTCATCAGGTCGTCGTCATACTTCGTTCGTTTCTTGTGAAGTTATGCCTGAATTCAATGAAGAAATCGACATCGAAATCCGTACAGAAGATTTGAAAATTGATACGTACCGTGCAAGTGGTGCCGGTGGACAGCATATCAATACAACAGACTCAGCTGTTCGTATTACCCACACTCCAACTAACATTGTTGTAACATGTCAAACGGAACGTTCGCAAATTAAAAACCGTGAACGCGCCATGAAAATGCTTCAAGCTAAGCTTTATCAAAAGCGTATTGAAGAGCAAGAAGCAGAGCTTGCTGAAATCCGTGGTGAGCAAAAAGATATCGGTTGGGGAAGCCAAATTCGTTCTTATGTTTTCCACCCATATTCAATGGTTAAAGACCACCGCACAAACACAGAGATCGGGAACGTTCATGCTGTGATGGATGGCGAGCTTGATCCGTTTATTGACGCGTATTTGCGTTCGAAGATTCAATAATATAGTGATAAAAATCGCTCAGAGTTTGACTGTTCCTTTTTACAAAGAGGACAGTCAGCTCTGGGCGTTTTTTCTTTGTCAAATTTGTTGGATTACATTTATTTGAATGAGTGATGCTAGATATAGAAGCAGAAAGAAAGTTAACTTTAAAAGTGACTAACTAAAAAAGAATCGTGGAAATTGAAAGCTTATGTGCAGATTTATGAAAACCAAAACGAGCATCCGGAATAAGCAAAATGTACTTCATAAAGGAGATGAAGACCAAAACCAGTGGTCCAAGCAAGCGAAACGTACTTCATAAAGGAGATGAAGACCAAAACAAGCTGTCCGAGCAAGCGAAATGTACTTCATAAGGGGGATGAAGACCAAAATCAGCTGTCCGAGCAAGCGAAATGTACTTCATAAGGGGGATGAAGACCAAAAGCAGCATCCGGAGCAAGCGAAATGTACTTCATAAGTGAGATGAAGACCAAAATCAGCATCCGGAGAAAGCGAAACGTACTTCATAAAGGAGATGAAAACCAAAACAAGCTGTCCGAGCAAGCGAAATGTACTTCATAAGGGGGATGAAGACCAAAATCAGTTGCCCGAGCAAGTGAAATGTACTTCATAAAGGAGATGAAGACCAAAATCAGCAATCTGAGCAAGCAAAATGTACTTCATAGAGGAGATGAGGACCAAAACCAGGTGTCCGAGCAAACAACATGTACTTCATGCGTAGAAGTATCACTATCAGCCCCCAACACAAAAACCAGCCACTCCCCCCATAATTTCCCCCTCAATAGCAAACACTAACAAAAACTCCCCACCAACACTTGATTTCTTTACCTCGTTACCACGTTATTTAGGTGTTATTCACAGATAAAATCACGGGTGCTATACTCATCTAGGGCAAGAATAGCATTGTTTAAAAAAGGAGGTAACAAAGCGATGAATATGCGAAAACGAAATGATACATATAATCCTACATTAGAAAAAGTGCTTGAGTACGTCTACATATTAGTTGGCTCATCGTTTGTTGCAATTGGTTTTAATTTATTTTTACTACCAAACCGGGTTGCGTCAGGTGGGGTGAGTGGAATTAGTACGATTCTTGATGCGACGTTTGGTTTTGAGCCAGCGTATGTTCAGTGGGCATTTAATATACCACTATTTATCGCCGGAGTTATTTTACTAGGAAAGCAATTTGGGATCAAAACACTTATTGGAACGATTTTTGTTCCGTTCATCGTTTACCTAACAAGAGATTGGGAACCAGCAACAATGGACCCTCTACTTGGGTCTCTTTTCGGTGGAATTTGTATAGGACTTGGTCTTGGCATTGTGTTCCGCGGTAAAGCTTCAACAGGCGGGACCGATCTAGCTGCGCAGATCATTCACAAATATACAGGTCTTTCACTTGGAACTTGTGTCGCACTCATTGATGGTCTTATCGTTCTATCAGCTGCATTTGTTTTTGATATTGAAAGAGGGCTTTATGCTTTAGTTGGTTTGTATGTAACGAGCAAAACGATTGATATTGTGCAAATTGGCCTCGGTCGTTCAAAGATGACGATGATTATTACAAACAAGCAAACCGAGGTACAGGATGCGATACTAACCGAAATCGACCGTGGTGTTACTAGACTAGCTGCACACGGCGGGTTCACAAACAATGAAAGGCCAGTTCTCATGTGTGTTGTTGATCAAACGGAATTCACAAAATTGAAACAAGTGGTGCGAAGTATCGATCCGCACGCATTTGTGACAGTTACGGATGCTTCTGAGGTGCTGGGTGAAGGTTTCAAAAGAGTGTAGTTAGGTTATAATAATCCTTGAATTGACTCTTTTTACATAATTGAAATTGATGCAAGGAGGAGTACCTTTGAAGACGAAATTATTTGCCTTATTATTAGGAGCTGTGTTTGTTTTATCAGCATGTGGTGGAGAAGAGGCGCCTGCTGATGAAGCGGCAGATACAACAGAGGGCACAACAGAAACAGCGAGCGGAGATGCAGAAGAAATTTTTCAAAAAAGCTGTATCGGCTGTCATGGTCGTGAACTTGAAGGTGGAGCAGGTCCGAAATTAACTGAAGTCGGAGCAAAATACAGCCAGGATGAAATTGCGAGCATTATCATCAACGGTCAAGGTGGTATGCCTAAGGGAATTTTAAATGAAGCGGATGCTGAAGTTGTGGCAGCTTGGTTAGCTGAAAAGAAATAATATAAGATGATAGGATAGCCTGATGGTTATCCTTTTTTCATGTTACTTTATTCCAACCCCTCCTAAAAAATCTCCTTATATTACAACGTTTCGACACTTATTAACAGACATGAAATGAAAATGTAATATATTTTAGTCTATTATTGACGAAAATTGATGTTATAATAAAATTTGTAGTTTTAGAAACAAGGAATCACTATGTCTACTTTATCGACAATTAACGACAAAAAGTGACATAGGATCAAAAAACAACTTTAGGTGGTTTATTATGATAGAAATGTCCGAAGTATATAAAACGTATCCAAATGGTGTGTTAGCCGTTAACGGAATCGATATAATGATCAACCAAGGTGAGTTTGTGTATGTTGTTGGACCAAGTGGTGCGGGTAAATCAACGTTTATTAAAATGATGTACCGTGAGGAGAAGCCTTCAAGCGGAAAAATCATTATCAACGGAATGGATTTATCTAAGCTTAAGGAAAACAAGGTCCCTTTATTAAGACGTAATATCGGCGTCGTTTTCCAGGACTTTAAACTTTTACCGAAGCTAACAGTCTTTGAAAATGTTGCATTTGCATTAGAAGTTATTGGTGAAAACCCTAAAAATATTAAAAAGAGAGTACTAGATGTACTAGACTTAGTTCAACTGAAACACAAAGCGAGATTTTTCCCAAATGAATTATCAGGTGGGGAGCAGCAGCGTGTATCGATTGCGCGTTCCATTGTGAACAACCCAGCAGTAATGATTGCCGATGAGCCGACGGGTAACCTTGACCCTGATACATCATGGGAAATCATGCATTTGTTTGAAGAAATCAATGATCGTGGAACAACGATTGTGATGGCAACACATAACAAAGAAATTGTGAACACGTTAAAAAAGCGTGTCATCGCAATCGAGGATGGAAAGATTGTGCGTGACGAAGCAAGAGGGGAGTATGGTATTTATGACTAATTCTCTTGGCCGTCATATTCGTGAAAGCTTAAAGAGTTTAGCAAGAAATACATGGATGACATTTGCATCGATCAGTGCGGTGACTGTTACGCTGATCTTAGTCGGAACATTCCTAGTCATCATGATGAATCTTAACCATGTTGCATCTAATCTTGAAAATGATGTTGAGATTCGTGTATTGATCGATGTAACAGCAGATGAAGCAGCGCAAAATGCTCTTAAGAGTGAAATAGAAAAAATAGAACAAGTTGATACCGTTGTTTTCTCTCCTAAAGAAAAAGAGCTAGAAAATCTTGTTGAAAGCTTAGGAGAAGAAGGAAAGTCATTCCAGCTTTTTGAACAAAATAACCCGTTAAATGACGTGTTTATTGTAAAAGCAAAGGATCCAAATGATACGAGTGCTTTAGCCGAGAAGATCACGAAATTGGCTAATGCCTCTAAGGTAAGATACGGACAAGACCAGGTTGAAAAATTATTTGATGTCATTTCGATCTCTCGTAATATTGGAATTGGCTTAATCATCGGACTAATCTTTACTGCCATGTTCTTAATTTCTAATACGATTAAAATTACAATCGTTGCTCGTCGACATGAAATTGAGATTATGAGACTTGTAGGGGCAACAAACGGATTTATTCGTTGGCCGTTCTTTCTGGAAGGTTTATTCTTAGGTGTGTTTGGTGCAGTGATTCCGATTATTTTAATTGGCGTTGTTTATAAATCTCTGTACACATGGGCGATTCCTAAGCTTCAAGGATCATTTGTTGAGTTATTACCGTCAAGTCCATTCCTTTTCCAAATATCAGCACTTCTATTGTTCATCGGTGCGTTAATTGGAATTTGGGGAAGTTTAATGTCTGTTCGTAAGTTTTTAAAAGTGTAAACTAGCAATATTTTTATTGCTAGTTTACTAGTTTTTACATAACGTTGGGGAGGAAACAAGATGAATCGAAAACTAATGACGTTTAGCTTGGCTGCTGTTTTAGGGACAAGCACTTTATTACTACCTAATCACCACCTTGGCTTCGCTCAAACGTTACAGGAAAAGAAGCAAGAAATAGAGAAAAAACAATCTGATGTATCAACGGATCTTGATCAAAAGGAAAATGAAATCTCTGAGCTTAAAGATCAAGAAGTGAAATTAGATGAAGAAATTAAAAAAATCGATACGCAATTTGCTGAAACGAACGGGAAAATTCGTGAACAAGAAGCTAGTATTGAAGAGTCAAGAAAGCAAATTGAAGAATTAAAAGTAGAAATTGAAGAAGTGAAAGCTCGTATTGCTGAGCGTAATAAGCTTTTAGAAGATCGTGCTCGTACGCTACAAGAATCTGGCGGTGTGATTAGTTATTTAGATGTGCTTCTAGGTGCTCAAAGCTTTGGAGACTTTGTTGGTCGTGTTAATGCGGTCACAACAATTGTGGAAGCTGACCGTGAAATCATTAAAGCGCATGAAGCTGACAAGCAAACGTTAGAGCAAGCAGAGGCAGATCTAAATAAGAAATTAGTAGAACTTGAAAATGCTCTAACACAATTAGAAACTCTTAAACAGCAGTTAGCTGGTCAAAAGAAGAAAAAAGAAGAGCTAATGGCCCAAGTTCAAGTACAGCATGATGAAGCCATTCATGAAATGCATGAGTTAGAAGATGAAGCAGCATTTTTAGAAGAGCAAAAAACAGCAATCGAAGCTGAAGAAAAGCGTCAGCGTGAAGCAGCAGCTGCGGAAGCTAAACGAAAAGCACAGGCAGCAGCTAATAAATCTAACTCAAATTCTTCAAGCTCAAGCAACAGTTCATCTTCACAAACACCTGCTGTGACAAGTGGAAGCTTTATGTGGCCTGCGTCCGGTTCATTTACATCAGGATATGGCTACCGTATTCACCCTGTAACAGGTGGTAAGAAGCTGCACTCTGGTATTGATATTGCCAACAGTGCTGATGTTCCAATTGTGGCTTCAGCAGGAGGTACAGTAATACGTGCCAACTACTCAAGCAGTTACGGAAATGTAGTATACATTTCTCATAAAATTAATGGACAAGTTTACACAACTGTTTATGCTCACATGGAACAATTCTATGTTAAATCAGGACAATCTGTTTCAAAAGGTCAGCAAATTGGCATCATGGGAAATACAGGGCGTTCAACAGGACAGCATTTACACTTTGAAATTCATAAAGGACCATGGAACGGATCTTCAAGCTCTGTTAATCCATTGGACTATTTACCATAATATTACCCACATAGAAAGCCTCTAAAACATCGTATGTTTTAGGGGCTTTTCGTTTAACTTCGTACCTTCCGTTAGGTTTTGTTTTTTTATTTACATGATATGACCAAGCTTTACATATAATAGGAAAAGTCTACTTACAAAATGAATTACATAAACCTGGCTATATTGGCATGAGGAGGTAAAGGATGAATCAGAAAATCACAGCATTATTACTAGCACTTGGCGTACTCGTTGGCGCAGGTGGAATGTTTGTAGGATTAGAGCTTACGGAAGATCCAGCACCTAAGGAAGCTGAAGCGATCCCAACGTTTGGGAATGTGTTTCAATCTGAAGAAGAACAAGCATCTGAAATTGAAGGGTTTGATAAGTTTAAACAAGCTCTTGAATTAATCTCAACGAAATATGTTGAGGATGTTAATGAAGAGGAACTATTAGAAGGCGCAATTCAGGGTATGCTTTCAACGCTTGAAGATCCATACTCTGTATATATGGACAAAGAAACAGCAGCACAGTTTTCACAATCACTTGATTCCTCCTTTGAAGGAATTGGCGCTGAGGTTGGCATGCAGGAAGGCAGAGTAACGATTGTTTCTCCATTTAAAGGCTCTCCTGCTGAAAAAGCAGGTCTTCAGCCAAATGACCAAATCGTGAGCATTGATGGAGAAAACGTTGAAGGGCTTGATTTACACGAAACTGTGTTAAAAATTCGCGGGAAAAAAGGAACAAAAGTCGCGATTGAGGTTGTTCGTCCGAACACAAGAGAAAAATTAACATTTGATGTTGTTCGTGATGAAATTCCATTAGAAACAGTGTTCGGTTCAACAAAGGATTATCAAGGGAAAAAGGTGGGTTACATCCAAATTACCTCGTTCTCTGAAAACACAGCACAAGACTTTAAAGAAACCTTAACAAAATTAGAAAAAGACAATATTGAAGGACTTGTGTTAGATGTTCGCGGAAATCCTGGCGGCTACTTACAAAGTGTTGAAGAAATTTTAAAAGAGTTTGTGACGAAGGATCACCCTTATATCCAAATTCAAGAACGCAATGGAGATAAAAAGCGTTATTTCTCTAAGCTTTCTGAGAAAAAAGACTATCCTGTGTCTGTGTTAATTGATAAAGGAAGTGCTTCTGCTTCAGAAATTTTAGCAGGTGCATTAAAAGAAGCATCAGGATATGATATTGTTGGTGTATCTTCGTTTGGTAAAGGAACGGTACAGCAGGCTGTTCCGATGGGAGATGGAAGCAATATCAAGTTAACGCTGTACAAATGGTTAACGCCTGAAGGCAATTGGATACACAAAAAAGGTGTGGAGCCGACAATTAAAGTAGAGCAGCCGGCACTATATCAAGCAAGCCCTTTACAAATTGAAAAGGCGTTAACGTTTGATATGAATAATGACCAAATTAAAACCGCACAGCTTGCGTTAAAAGGCTTAGGCTTTGAACCTGGAAGAGAGGACGGCTACTTTAGTAAAGCAACAGAAAATGCCGTAAAAGCATTCCAGCAAACAAATGAGCTTCCAATCAGCGGGAAAATTGATTTGCAAACAGCAGACACTTTAAATCAAAAGGTAGTAGAGCTTCGAGGAAAAGAAGACAACGATGTTCAGTTGAAAATGGCGATAAAATCGTTATTTAAATAAACGTTTAATGAATCAGGGCTAACATCATGTTAGCCCTGATTTTTTGAATTAATGCCTGACAACAAGCCAAGCTAAGGACGAAAAAAAGCCTCTATGTTCGAACCTTTATAATATATCGGTGAAACTTAGGAGGTTAACCATGAGAAATTCCAGTTTACAAAAGGAGCAGGTGTATCAGGAGTTTTTAAATGAGCTGATGGAAAGCAGTTCTGAACATAAGTTTCACACTAGCCCTAGTAAGCCTGTTCGGTTATTTAGTATGTATATTGCCAATTATACAAGCATCAAAAAAATACAGCAGATCGATCAAGAATGTGTGAAAGCATTTTTTTCTTATTTACTAAAAAATCATAAGCGACTGTCGCTTTCTCTTTCAGATATAAAAAAATCGATTAAAACAATTGTGCTTATTTTGGATATTGAGGAAGATGAATGCTTTAGTGATTTTTCACTTTCTAACACGTGTATTTGGAACAACTTAAAATAAGCATACTAAATCTTCCACCGAGATGTTAAAATATGATTAACCTAATAGAAACAGTAAGGTGGGATTCTGTTTTGATCGATGATTGGTTACTAGAGTTGCTATGGGCAGCCGGTCGCTTCTTTATCCATCCGCTCTTTTATCTTTTTTTCCTTTTAACATTTGCCTATGGCTATCTTCGTGTTAAGCAAGAAAGAAATTCTTTTCATATTCGTGTGTTTGATATTTATAATGAAATGAAGTTTACGTATACAAAAGGAATTGTCTTGGGACTGATTGTCTCTGTCTTTTCTTTTGCATTAGGCTTAAGTCTGCCATTTGGAACCGTTGTCCTTATGGCGATTGTTACAGCGCTTATTGGTCTTACATTTCAGCTGCGATGGCTGTCAGCTGCTTTTACAGTGGGATTAACATTGCTAGCAGCAACTTTTATTCCAGATGGTTCTTTTTTTGTTGGATTATCTGAGACTAGCTTTGCTTCACTCAGCATTCTAGCTGGCTTATTAGTCATAGCGGAAGGAATTCTTATTTTCCGTACAGCACATATCCAAACGTCTCCGTTTTTAAAAACGAGTACAAGAGGTTTGCCAATTGGAAATCATCAAGCGAAACGAACGTGGATGCTTCCATTGCTGTTACTTGTTCCGGGTGGTACGTTAACCTCAACACTACCTTGGTGGCCAGTGGTATCGATTAATGGAGAGCCGTTTTTACTGCTGTTTATTCCAATTTTCCTTGGATTCCATCAGCGTGTTCAAGGTTCACTGCCAAAAGAAAGCATGAAGGTAACAGGAGAACGGGTCATTTGGCTAGGTGTGTTAACCCTATGCTTAGCGGTGGCAAGTATTTGGTTTACACCGGTCGCGTTTATCGCTGTGTTTGTTGCGATGGTAGGACGTGAATTCATCACAATCCGCCAGCGACTGAACGATGATTCCGCTGCCTTCTATTTTTCAAAACGAGATCATGGCTTGATGATACTAGGCATCCTTCCACATTCACCAGCAGAAAAAATGACCCTCCAAGTTGGGGAAATGGTAACAAAGGTCAATGGGCATGCTGTTAAAACAGTGGACGAGTTCTATCAAGCTCTCCAGAAAAACCGAGCATTTTGTAAGCTCGAAATAGTCAATTTTAACGGCGAAATTCGTTATGCACAAAGGGCACTGTATGATGGTGAGCATCATGAACTAGGGATTTTGTTTGTGCAGGAAGCTAAGAAGAAGTGGGAGAATGAGGCTGTTTAATAGTAAGTTCCTAATACTATCTAATGAAAAATCATATGAAGATAATATGTAACTGTGTAATTTTTAGAGAAACGATTATGTCGTTTCTCTATTTTTATATCGAGTAGTTTGTTCTGTTTGATATCTATTTTAAACAGAAAAGGTAAGAGATTAAACGATACCTCCTCTTTTCGCTATTTTTAAAATAATATACCTAAAAGTGAATCCGAGAATTAAGCCAGGAATTACAAAGAGCATCGGCATAAATACTGGCCCAATTAAATGACCAAATATTCTCAATTCACCACAATAAAATAACCCCACTGTAACTAAATAAGCTGAAAAAACGAAGGGAAGAAATGAAAACTGTTCTCCTGGAGGCATTGCGGTTCTGTAGCCATCCCACATCGCAAAAAAGTATAAACATGAATAAAATAATAACCATTGATAATTTGTAACAGAGTATGCCTGTTCGAATTCTCCTAAAAAGCTAAACATAATGGCAAGATTAAAATGACTGTTAAGGTTAATGATTACTTCTGAAAGTATAAAAAAAATGCCTTTAACATAGTGGCCTGTTAGTAATTGGCTGAACCCAGGCAATGCTATATTCCACATAACTGATTCTAACTTCCCTACATTTTTCATCTCTTATCCATCCTTATAGCTGATAAAGGTAGTTTGTATAAGAGAGATGAAAATCATTCATAAAAATTTTCAATTCAATAACATCTAATCTTAAATAGCTTTTTAAGGGGAGCGGATTTCCTTTTCACTTCACAATCAACACAGGACAATTTGCTCTTTTGGCTACTTTATGACTGACACTTCCTAATACAAACTCCTGAAGTCTATTTAACCCTCGACTCCCGATCACAACAAGATCAATATTGTTATCGTTTACATATTTAACAATTGTTGGTCCTGGTTCACCGTGCAGGATCTTCATTTCGTATGATATTCCGGCTTGCAGTGCTTTTTTTTCAACCTCCTTCATCCGTTTTTTACGATAATCGTTAATATCTATTGAGTTCCAGTTGCTAAGAACATCTGATTTAGCTCGATCAGGGTCAACAACGTACACAATATCAATTTTGGACCCTTTAGTATATTGAGCAATATGAATGGCATTTTCGGCTGCACGTTTAGAATGTTCCGAGCCATCGGATGCTATAACTATTCTTTTATACATTCTATATACCTCCTACTATTAGGTTATTATATGATAAGTAAAAATTTACCGACACAAATATTGATATTAAGTTGCATGGAGTAGAAAAATAGAGAAATAAAGAGTATATGGTAAATGTATACGCTTACTACCTATTTCACAATACTTTAAAAATCATTTATAATGCTTTTTGTTAACAACGGACCCGACTTTCATGAGAGTTGAAAGTCATTAAAAAATAAAAGCGAAAAGGGAGAGGATTTTTTTTGGAGAATATGACAATTAAATATTCTTGGTTTGGAAATATCAGAGGAGACATCTTATCAGGTATTGTTGTAGCACTAGCTTTAATTCCTGAGGCTATCGCATTCTCAATTATTGCCGGTGTTGATCCTATGATTGGTTTGTATGCCTCATTTTGTATTGCAGTCACAATAGCGTTTGTTGGCGGACGTCCCGGAATGATTTCAGCTGCAACTGGTGCGACGGCTTTGCTTATGACGACATTAGTTGCTGACTATGGATTGCAGTATTTACTTGCAGCAACCATTTTAACTGGTATTATTCAAATCATTATGGGGATTTTGAAATTAGGCAGACTGATGAAATTTGTGCCTCGTTCGGTTATGACAGGCTTCGTTAATGCGTTGGCTATCCTTATCTTCACTGCACAATTGCCTCATTTTGTAGGTGAATCATGGTCAATGTATGCAATGGTTGCAGGTGCTCTTGCAATTATTTACATTTTACCTCGTTTTACAAAGGTTTTGCCATCGCCTTTAGTAGCAATTGTTGTGATTTCAATTATTGCTGTAATGACTGGAAGTAATGTAGGAACGGTAGGAGATATGGGTGAGTTATCTCAAACATTACCAATGTTCTTACTACCTGACATTCCTTTTACTTTTGAAACATTACAAATCATTTTTCCATATTCTTTATCAATTGCTATTGTAGGTTTAGTTGAGTCATTATTAACAGCTCAAATCGTAGATGATATGACAGATACAGGCAGTGACAAAAATAAAGAAGCACGTGGGCAAGGTATTGCAAACATTGTTTCAGGATTTTTCGGTGGAATGGCTGGTTGTGCGATGATTGGGCAATCTGTCATTAATGTAAAGTCAGGTGGTAGAGGTCGTTTATCAGCTTTTGTTGCTGGAGTATTTTTAATGGTACTAATTCTACTACTCAATGATTTGTTAGTACAAATCCCAATGGCTGCTCTTGTAGGAGTTATGTTTATGGTCTCAATCGGAACATTTGATTGGTCATCATTAAAAACCCTTCATAAGGTACCATTAACAGATACGATTGTTATGGTTGTAACAGTGATTACAGTTCTTTTGACACATGACTTGTCAAAAGGTGTTCTTGTTGGGATTATTTTAAGTGCGATTTTCTTTGCCTCTAAAATATCTAAGGTCAAGATAACAAGTTTAGCCTCAGGTCAATCTAGCAAGAAAATCTATCGTGTGTCTGGTCAATTATTTTTTGCATCTGTTAGTGAGTTTGTTGAAAGCTTTGATTATAGAGAAAATGTAAAAGAAATTGATTTAGACTTAACAAATGCTCACCTTTGGGATGATTCGGCAGTGGGTGCTATTGATAAAGTCATCATTAAATATCAACAAAATGGAGTGAAGGTTAACTTGATTGGTGTGAATACAGAGAGTAACAAATTAATGGAGAAAATCTCTGTTCATAATAAGCCAGGCGGTTTAACCAAAGTAGCCAACCATTAATCAAAAAAACATCAAATCGAATGATTTGATGTTTTTTTATTTGACGTGAAAATCTGTTAAAACAACGCCTATGAAAACCTTTAATAACAGGCTTTATTGCTTGAAGTTCAACCCTTGACAAGTGAAGCTATTCTGCGTTACTATATACCGGTAGTAAGTAATACTAAATATCGGTATCACAAGGTACCTGTGGAAAAAAGAAGTTGAAATCGAAACACAAGTGAGGGAATGCTTTGGAAAATATAACGGAAATGCTGAAAGGAGTGCTTGAGGGCTGTGTGCTTGAAATCATCAGTCGTGGAGAAACTTATGGCTATGAAATCACACAACAGCTGCGAGAACTTGGCTTCACTGATGTGGTAGAGGGCACAGTTTATACGATTACTATGCGGCTTGAGAAAAACAATCTGGTGGATATTGAGAAAAAGCCATCCAATATGGGACCGCCGAGAAAATTTTATACACTCAATGCAGCAGGTCAAGAGCATCTGGAAACCTTTTGGAGAAAATGGGAATTTGTCTCAAGTAAAATTAATGAACTCAAAACAAAAATAAAATAAAAGGAGATTTCATATGAATATTATTGAAAAAATGATCGGAAGTCTGGAAGACAAGCGAGAATGGAGAGCGATGGAGGCACGTGCGAAGGCTCTTCCGAGTGAGTACCATCATGCTTATAAAGCCATTCAAAAGTATATGTGGACTACTGGTGGTCCTACTGATTGGAAGGAATGCAGCCGTATCTTTAATGGAATAATCGACCTTTTTGAGGAAGGTGCAGCGGAAGGCAAGAAAGTTACTGACCTCACAGGTGAGGACGTGGCTTCTTTCTGCGATGAACTCGTGAAGGATACAAAAACGTGGTCGGATAAGTATCGCACGAAGTTGAACGATACGATTGGTCGTGGGTAAGGGTTTTGCCTGGCCATCAGACTTATTATTAGTTTAGAACCCAAAAGAAGATTCATCTGTGCTAACTTTAGAAAGTTATACTAATAGAAGAGGAGGATGATAAAATCCTCCTCCCATAAGTTTAATTAACTTAAATATTCACTTAAAGCTTGTTGCAGTGTTCCCAATGTTTTTGTTTTCTGTTCAAATGAGATACCAAGGTGGATCATTTTTCTAACTACTTCTACTCGTAAACCAGTAATAACTGATTTACATCCCATCATACTCGCACCATCTATTATCTTTAATAAATGTTCGATCACATCAATCTCCATATCGGTAATTCCAGATAAATCAATAATTAACGTTTGAATGCGTAGCACTCCAATTTCAGTTAGTACTTTTTCTTCTAAGATATTAGTGCGAAATTCATCGATGGCACCAATTAGTGGTAATATACAAACGGAGGAATTGATTGGGATTATTGGTACAGATAGGTTTTCGACCAGCTCTCTATGTGCCTTAATTAAAGAATCCTTATATGTAGAGTAACTAATAAAGAAAGCATTTAAAAAATCATCGATTTGATCATTTACTTCTTTTTCAAGAGTAAAAAAGTTTTTAACAACTTTTTCATTTGTTAACTTGTTATATTCTTTAATTAGGAACCAGACTGTGCGACGAATGGCTTGTATCCACTCTAATTTAAATGATAAATCAATTGAATGCGTGGCCCAAGCAATACCTTCATGTTTGGCAAACTGTCGAAGTTCTTTTTCTTTTTGGTCAATTATAAAGAAAACAAGATTCTTAGCATTATTAACTAAATCGATATTTCCAATATGTAAAATATCATCAATCATACCTTTTACATTAACAGCTTCAGAAAGAAGCAATTCTTCAAAGTTTTGAAGGTTTTTCTCAAAAAAATCTTTTAGCTGATATGATTCATGGTAGAAGAATTCCACTGCACTCCCCCCAATATGTTTTGAATTTTTTGAATTCCACTCCCTATATTCATTTTATTATAGTGTTTGAGAAAAATAAACGATTCTTTGACCTAAATTACAACAGAAAGGCAGTGGTCCTATTGACGTAAATGAACAGCTGCTCGTTGTTATAAAAGGAAAAAGAACCCCACAAAGGTGAGGTCCTCTTCTGTTTATATTAGTGTTAGTAATGATCCGCCAATTGCCCCTACAATTACAATGATCCAAGGTGATAGCTTGTAATACACCAACATAGTAAAAAGAATCGCAGCAAAGGCAAAATCAATTGGATTTAAGATGGAACTCGTCCAGATTGGTTGATAAAAAGCAGAAATTAAAATTCCAACTACTGCAGCATTTACTCCCAATAAGGCTCCTTTGATTTTGGAATTTCGACGTAAAGCGTCCCAAAATGGAAGTGTACCAAAAATTAATAGAAATGCTGGTAAGAAGATCGCGATTGTGGCTAAAAGGCCTCCTTGCCAGCCATTCATCACTGCTCCTAAATAGGCAGCAAATGTAAATAGGGGTCCAGGAACTGCTTGTGCAGCACCGTATCCAGCTAAGAAAGCTTCTTCTGTCATCCATCCTGTTGGCACAAATTCACGTTCTAATAATGGTAAAACAACATGGCCGCCACCAAATACTAAAGAACCTGAACGATAAAAGCTATCGAACATTGCAATCCAATTTAAAGCTGTTGTTTCTCTTAGGAATGGCAAAAGGACAAGAAGCCCAAAAAACAATGACAAACACACTAGTGCAAAACGTTTTGAAATAGGTACTTGTAAATCAGCATCATCACGATCATTATTTTCTTTATACAATAGAAAACCGATAAAAGCAGCAAGAAGAATCACACCAACTTGCGTGAAGGCTGTTTGCCATAAAAGGGTAATCACTAATGCTAATAAAGCGAGTGTTTTTCTCTTTAAATCAGGAGTAAGCTTTTGTGCCATTCCCAAAATAGCATGTGCAACAACAGCAACAGCTACAATTTTTAACCCATGTATCCAGCCTGCATCTGCTACATCTACACCTTGAAGAATCAATGCAAAAACAATAAGAGCAATAACAGATGGCAATGTAAAACCAATAAATGAGACAATTCCTCCTAAGACTCCAGCTCTCATAACGCCAATTCCAATCCCCACTTGGCTACTTGCTGGACCTGGTAAGAACTGACACAGGGCAACTAAATCAGCATAGCTTTTTTCATCCAACCATTTTCTTTTTCGAATATACTCATTGTGGAAATATCCTAAATGAGCTACAGGACCTCCAAATGACGTTAAACCAAGCCTTGTAGAAATAAAAAGTATTTCCAAAAGTGCCTTAAAACTTAGGTTTTTTTTCTTCATCAAACTCACCTTCTTTTATTAATCTTTTATTTCTTTGAATAACTCGTAAGCTTTCTTTCTAGCCTCTACTAGGACTTCATTTCCTCTTTCGGTCGTTGTGTAATATTTTCTAATTTTCCCCGCAACATTTTTTTCTTCTTTTTCTAGTAATCCATCAGTTTCCATAGAATGTAGAATGGGGTAAAGAGTACCAGAACTAATATTATAGCCATGCTCTCTTAATTCTTCGACCATCCAAACTCCATATATAGGGTGGTCTTTGGCATGATGTAAAATGTGAATGTGGATAAAACCGAGAAATAGTTTGCGTAAAACTTTGTCTTCCAAATCATCACCTCTGAAAAGTTCAATATCAATACACAATATCGGTTTTCGATAACGAGAGTCTACAACATGAGATTAACATTTGCAATACTTTGTAGATATATTTACAAATTCTTAACGTTGATACTATTCTAATAGATCCCATAACAAGGAAGCTTCGAGTAAAGAATATAAAAAGAAAAATAGGGAAAATTAGTGGTAAGTTTATCGGAAGGACCGTGAGTCACTATGTGGTATGCCTATGCAATTATTGGGGCTTTCTTGGTGATTTTATTGTTAATGCCAAAGAAGCTTACCTTAAGAGAAATCTACTTTAGTTCGGGAATTCTGGGGTTTGGAGCTTGGCTTGGTGATGCATTAGTTGGTGATGTTTTTAAAGCTTTTCAAATTGGTCCTTCTCATGATACTTATTTAATTGACTACATTTTTATCTCATTTGTGCCTTTATCAATTGGCTTAGTTTATCTTAATTTCTTAAACAAGTACCAATCAGTATTATATAGATGGCTATGGGTAGTTGTTGCATATCTTCTTGAATGGGGTGAGTTGCATCGGGGTACATGGTAAGCAAAGGATGGAAAACATGGTACTCAATCCCTTTGTTCATCTTTGTATTTGTTTATTTTTTACCGTGGCATTTAAAACAACTGAAAAATAGTAAATAGATTAATACCTACGATAATTTCTTTTTATGTGTTTTCAAAGGTGGCGAAATAAGTAGGAATATGCAGAATCGCAGATAAAATAGAGAAAATCGCTGATAAATTCTAGTAATCGAAGATAAACACTCCAAAATCGAAGATAAATCACCTTTTTAAGGTTAAGGCAGTATTTTTTGCTTCGTTTAGAATGAAATTTAAGGTAATGTACGGGGCTTTATGTCATGTAGCTGATTTCCTACATAAACTTTCTATAAAATAACAGAGAAAAACAAACACAATGGAGTGTTACACAAAGTTCAACACCCCATTATGTTAACAGACTCTTAATAAGCTATACAGATGCTCCAATCTTTAAAAGTTTTATTAAGCCTTTCTGTCCTATTTAAATGTATAACAATTACCGTCATCTGTTACTAAAAGATTAGGAGACATTTCTTTATCCTTACTAAATTGTTTTAATTCTTCTCTAGATAAACCCCAGTGATTTACAGCCTCCATGTGGACCGCAATAATCTTGGAGGCAGGAGCTGCTTTATACACTTCAAAAACATCATCTTTCCCCATAACTAGAGAACCGCCTTCAAAGAATTGATTATCACCAGCATTTACTACAATGATTTCCGGTTTGTGTGTATCGATCACTTCTTGAACGTCTTCATACCACACAGTATCTCCGGCAACATATAATGTTTTCTCAGTCTGATGTTTGAAGACAACACCACATACTAAACCAGTGAGCTTTAAGATTTCGCCTCTTCCATGTTGACCTTTTGTTTTAATTAGTTTGATATCATCAAAGACTGTATCCTCTTGTAAAACCTCTACGTTTTGGAAACCAGCACTTTGAATTTCTATGGCATCTTCTTCATTTTGGGCAAAAATTTTCATATCTTTTGGCAATGCGTCTTTTGCCGCTTCATCCCAATGATCATAGTGTAGATGAGTGACAATCACCGCATCTACGTTAATAATTTCTTCGATGGATGTTGGTAAGCTAACTAAAGGGTTGTGTTGGTCTTGTCTTGGTGAATTTGGGAATGGCGGGTCAGCTCCCTTTGGTGCTAACATTGGATCTATTAAAAACTTTTTATCTGCATATTCAACTACGATCGTCGCATTTCGTATTGTATTTATCTTCATGTGAAAAACTCCTTTTCTTTAAAAATTCCTTTGCACAATGTATATTTTAAAATATGAGCAAACGATGAATACATAGAATAAATAAACTCTTTTGGCCTTTTTACTTTATTAATGAAAGGAGTTAAAGAAAATGTTAGATAACACGGATATGAAAATCCTAAATGAGCTTTCTAAGAATAGCCGGATTACAATGAAAGAACTGGGCGAGAAAGTCCATTTAACAGGACCGGCTACTTCAGCAAGAGTGGAGAAGCTAGAAGATAGTGGAGTGATTGAAGGGTATACGATTAAAGTGAATCAAGGTAAATTAGGTTATAATATATATGCTTTTATTACAATCTTTACCCAAAGCATGAATCACCAGCCGTATCTATCTTTTATTGGATTTTATGATGAATACATCCTAAATAATTATAAGATTAGTGGGGAAGGCTGTTATCTTCTCGAATGCAAATTTCCGTCCAATGAACAAATGAATCAATTTTTGGAGAAGTTAAATGAGCATGCAAACTACAAACTAACGATTGTTATTAATAAATAGGGAGCGAATTATGGAACATAACGTTTTTGAAGAGATGGCAAAAAGATATGATACACAAGAAAGAATGGAATTAGCTAATGTGATTGTTAAGGAAGTAAGATCAAAGTTACAAAATAGCCAAGCAAAATCATTAATAGACTATGGAAGTGGTACTGGTCTCGTTAGTTTAGAATTATCTGATTTAGTAGATTCTGTTTTGTTGGTTGATTCATCAAAGGAAATGCTGGAGGTTGCGAAAGCCAAAATTGCTCTCAAGGGTATCACTAACGCAAACGTACTTTATTCAGATTTTACTCAAGAAACGCCCGAGCTTAAGGCAGACATCGTCTTTATGTCACTAGTTCTTCTTCATATTCCGGATACGAAAAAAATACTACAAGAATTGTTCAACATCTTAAATAATGGTGGCGAGCTAATCATTGTTGATTTTGACAAAAACAATAAAATTCATCATCAAAAAGTTCATAATGGCTTTTCGCATGAAGAACTGAAAAAGACATTATCCGAAGTTGGATTTAAATCGGCTGAAATGAAGACTTTTCATCATGGACAGCGTATTTTTATGAATCAAGATGCTTCGATGTTTATATGTAGTAGTGTTAAGTAATATTTTTACAGCTTAACACTAAAGTTCTGTTAAGGCTGAAAATATGGATAGCAGGGTATCTCATTTAATGGGACAGCCTGCTATGCTTATGCAATATTAATAACATTCATGTTCCATAAATCAATCTACATCACCCAGCTTCTTCAAACAAAGAATTCTCTCTATTCCCATTCCTAAACTTCATATAAAAACAACCCGTAATTAGGAGTGACAACACACCAAAGATCACAGTCATCTGTTGAAATCCGATGATATCTAATAAAAGTCCTGTTGCGACTAAAACGATTTGATAGGTGAAATCGTCAAACATTCCCCTGAAAGAGAAAAATCGACCATGAAAATCACTCGGAACATTTGTCTGAAAGATCGTCGCTGCAGTTGGAAAGAAAGTGCCTACTGAAAAGCCGAATAAAATAAACGCTACAACTGTAATAATCGGCATGTTTGTAAAATAAAGGACTAGTTGAGAAATCCCGATTATAGTAGAGAAGAACAATAACGTAGCATATGGAGACTTGTTACCATATCTTTTAACGAAAAACGCACCGAGCATAAAGGAAATTCCCTCTGCAGCATATAGCCAGGCTTTTACTGAGGGATTGTTTTGGATTTCACTTATCGCAATAATGATTAGATTAAAGCCCCCAATAAACAGAATCGGTACGACCGTTAAAACAAGTGTCATGAGGACAAGAGGCTGACCTTTTATAAGAGGAAACACCTCTTTAAATCCTTGTCCCTTTGAAGCAGCATCTTCTTTAATGCTTTGAGCTTTACCCTTTTGTTCATCTACTTTTAAGAAGCATGTAAGAATAATAAGAACAACATACGAGATAAACGCCAACAAATATAGCGTCCAAAGTGACATTACGCTTAAGAAAATCCCAGCAGCGGCTGTACCAAGAATGCGGGATAGGGTAGAAACATTTGTATGTATTCCGTTAAGCTGCAATAAATCTTTTTTCTCCACAACAAGAGGGAGAGTTGCTTGCAATGCTGGGAAATAGAAGGCTGCCGAAAGATTAATCGAAACGAGAAAAGCAATCATCCACCAAACAGAGCCTGTTTCGATCGCGATAAACATAAAAGCTACACTGATAAGTCGTGCTACACCAGAGTAGAGCATGATCGTCTTCTTGTTATATTGGTCTGTAATCTTTCCCGCAAGTGGGCCAGCGATCATTCCTGCAAAAATACCAGCTATAAGAATAAGAGATTTTAAGAAATCAGAAGATACCTTATCCTGCATAAACTCAAGATCACCGATAATCCCCAGCCATAATCCAAATCCTGCTACAAATTCACCTGTTAGCAGAATCCACACATTTCTATTTTTTCTCATAAGTAAGCAGCCTCACATTCTCGTATTATTTCGGATTAGATATGTACATATTTGAATATTCATCCACAGTCTTATTGAAATTGATTATCATTATTATTTATAATAGCAGAGAAGGTAAGTCATTTAGTTAGCTTTTCAAGCCAGTTCCCTTTCTAGTAAGTAACATATAAATTAAATAGGGAGCTCCGATAACAGAGATCACAATACCGACTGGAATATCAGCCGGTGCTAAGAGATTTTTCCCAATCATATCAGCAACAAGTAAAAGAAGGGCACCGATTAAAGCAGATAAAGGTAAAAGGCTGAAATAATTTGCTCCACATAGTCGATGGGCAAGGTGAGGAGCCAATAGTCCAATAAATGCTATGCCACCACCAACAGCTACGCATGCTCCAGCTAAAGCTGCTGAAAGAATTAATAAAAACCTGCGCTCAGACTCAACCTTTAGACCAAGAACATGTGGAACAGCTTCACTAAACTGAAGCAGATTCATTGATCTTGCTTTTAAAAAAGAGATCGGAATTAAAATCAGAATCCATGGTAGCAAAGCCCATACATACGGCCACTGTGCTCCCCAAATGCTTCCTGTTAGCCATATAGTTGCAGCTTGAAAATCTTTAGGGTCCATTTTCAGTTGAAAAATAATTAGTAGTGCCCCACATAGGGCATTAAAGCCAAGTCCCATAAGAAGGAGACGTCCAGGGTCAATTCCGTTTTTCCATGAAAAGCTATAGATTAAGAGTGCAATGATTAAAGCGCCTACAAACGCGAAAACAGGTAGAAAAAAAGTAGAAGAAAGAATACTGCTTTTTGATTGCCCAAATATGAAAATACAACACACTACAGCTAATCCTGCTCCTGCATTTATTCCAAGTATTCCAGGATCAGCTAATGAATTTCGTGATAAGCCTTGAAGAATCGCTCCTGATAGTGCTAGCCCTGCTCCAATTAACAAAGCAATAATCATTCGCGGTAATCTTAATTGATACAAAACAAGCTCTTGCTGAGGAGTTCCATTTCCTAAAATAGTTGCAAAAATTTCTCTGAGTGATATGGGTAAAACTCCAGTTGAGAGACTGATAATAAAAACACTAAAAATCAAGAATATAAGTAGGAATAACCATAATCTTGATTGAAGAAATGCTTCTTTCCAATCCATTACATATACCCCCTTTTCTGACGTGATAGATAAAGGAAAAATGGTACCCCGACAAGGGCAGTAACCGCACTAACAGGTGTTTCAAATGGTGGGTTGATCATTCGGGCGCCGATGTCTGCGACAACAAGAAGAAAGGCCCCGGCAATCGCGCTAAGCGGCAGCAATAAACGATAATCGGGACCAACAAGCAAACGAATTACATGTGGAATCACAAGTCCGATAAAGCCGATACTACCTGCAATTGAAACAGCAGCACCTGACAGTAAAATAACACTAATCAATCCGATCCAACGAACTTTTTGATAAGATTGTCCGAGTCCTGTAGCGACTTCTTCTCCCATAGCTAAAATCGTTAGCGAACGACTTATCCATAAAGCAAGTGTTAAGCCAATGATTACGGTGGGAAGGAGAATAAAAACATGAAGCCATTTTGTTCCTGATAACCCACCTGCAAACCAAAAGCTAAGGTCTTGGGATACTTGAAAATAAAGCGCAATACCAGTTGATAAGGCACTAAAAAGTGTACTCAAGGCAGCTCCTGCTAAAGTAAGTGTTACAGGAGAGATTCGATCTCTTGATATCATTGAAAAAGCTAAAACACAGAATGCACCAATTGCTGAACCTGCAAATGACCAAAGAAGAAGAACCCAATAAGATCCAGATCCAACAAACGCAAGAGAAATTGCGATTGCTAATCCTGAACCATGTGTAATGCCAATAATTGATGGATCTGCAAGGGGATTTCGTGTAAGTCCTTGCATGATTGTTCCTGCAACTGCAAGTGTTGCCCCAATTAAAGCGGCTGTTAAAGCACGTGGAATGCGTATTTCTCGGATAAGCTGATGCTCAATATTTCCATTTTGAAACGAAAAAAAAGAATCAATGATAACAGAAGGTTTTATCAGAACTGCTCCAAGACCAATGGATATAATTAAGCTAATAAAAATGAAAAGCAAACCAAATAAACTCAGTGCTGTTGCGTTATTTTTCTTCACAAATTGAGATGGTGAATCACATGGTAACTCCGTCATTGAATGGTTTTTCATCGTAATCATTCCTTTTATTTTTCGTGTAAATGATTATCATTTTCATTTACTGTCGTAATTGTCTATTAATCTACTATTGTTACATTCAGTTTGTCAATTCTTTTTCAAAAATAAGGAAGGTGCTTTTATGACACATTTACTTTTTACTAAGCTTCATCATTTTAAGTTAGATATGATGAAAATCCGTGATGGAGGTATGGAATTCATCCACGTCATGAACGGGCATATTAGCCTTATTTATATTGCTTCAGGTCACGGGTTTATCGTGAGAAATGGAGAGCAGGAACCTCTTAGAGAAGGGAAAAGTTATTTCTTAACAGAAGACTGTCATTTCCTATCCACGGCCCCGGAGCTTTTAACTGTTTATAAGCTGTCATGGGATAAGGAAGTAAAAGATCTTGCTAATATATTGTCGATTGGCCTAGCTGACCAATTGCCAGCAAAGATGGTTTCATTGTGGGATGAAGCCATTCATTTACAAAAAGGGGAGTCGTTGTCGGCACAATGTAGGTTTCAATCAGCGATTTGGAATATTTTATCTTTTTTAACTGATTATGCAGAAGTGGATCAGATCGAGGAAACGATGGAATTGATTCGAAAGAATGTAGCAAGTCCATATTCGGTTGCAACATTAGCTGAAAAAGTAAATATGACTCCAAATTCTTTTGCGCGTGCGTTTAAAAAGCGAGTAGGAATGTCGCCAAAAGAGTTTTTAATTGAGGAAAGAATCCAAACAGCCAAGGCGCTTATGCTTCAAAATAAGGGCATTACAACAAAAGATGTTGCGATGAAGATTGGGTTACAGGATGAATTTTATTTTAGTCGTCTTTTTAAACAAAAAGTAGGAGAGGCTCCAACAGTTTTTATGAAAAAATCAAAAGAAAGAATTGCGGTTGTGAGTCAAATGTTTTTACAAGATCATTTATTAGCATTAGGCATACAGCCTGTAGCGGCCCCGTTCTATCCATCTGTTTATCCGTCAAGTAACGGGCTACCGAGTCATTTAGAACATCATTTACACGGAACACGTCTGCTAAACGCAGAAAAGATGTTTAAACCAGAAGAAATTCTTCAATCACAGCCAGATCGAATTTTTAAAACTCCTTTACATAATGGAGAAGTACAAGCTGTGTTGCTATCACATCAACAAAAAGTACAGCATATTTCATTGAAAACAGAATGGAATGACTACTTTCGCGAGATTGCAAGCTTACTTGGAAAAGAGAATATGGTTGATAAGATCGAACAAGAGATTTGTTGCTTAGAGTCAAAAGTGAAGGATGAACTCTGTCCTTTGACGAGAAAAGGGAACTGGGCGGTTATATGGATTAGACAAAATGAAATTCGTCTTTATGGTCACAGTGACCATGCTTGCTTTGATCTACTTTATCAAAAGCTGGGCTTTGAGCCTCATCCTGATTTGCCAACGAGTGGATACCGAGTACTCACAGTAGAAGAGCTTGCCGCGTTCAATATTGACAAACTGCTCATCCTTTGGAGTCATGAAAAAGATGTATGGAAAGTGGTTACATCAAAAGAATGGAAAAACATAAAAGCTGTTAAAAATAGAGAAATCTACTATCCCAAAAGCCATGAATGGGATCCTTGGGGACCAATAGGCAGAAAGCATATGCTCTTACAATTTAGCTCAAGCTTTAAAAATTCAAGAGTAATGTCATAGTTTCATAAGGTGTATATTTTGTCCATGTAAAAAGGATGAATTGTCCATGTTCGCTTTAATTGATAATTGTTATCATCGTAAATGAAATTCATTATCAATTAGGAGGAAGGCTCATGGCAAAGAAATTCGCTTCATGGAGCATGATGTTAATGCTGCTTTTACTTGTATTAACAGCATGCGGTAGTGGAGAAAAAACAGCTTCTAATGCAGAAGAAAACAAAGAGGAAGAACAAGCAACAGAGGAAGTCGAGACGGAGAAAGAAGAGGAGACAAGAATGGTTAAGCACTTATACGGTGAAGCAGAAGTACCGATGAACCCGGAGAAAATTGTGCTACTATCACATGTTTCATGGGAAGGTTCACTCGTATCTGTTGGCGTTAAACCACATGCTGTTATGGCATATGACAATGAATTCCCACCACATTTAACAGAAGAATTAGCCGGTGTCACTGCACTTCCATATGCAGATGAAATAAATACGGAAGAAATTGTAAAGCTTAATCCTGACTTACTGATTATCAGTGATCGATACAAGCCACTGTATGATGCGTTAGCTGAGACAATTCCTACTGTTGTTGTAGAGGTAGGGGGAGATTGGAAGGAAGATCACCTAAAAGTAGCTGAAGCAGCTGGTAAATTAGAAGAAGGTAAAAAGGTTATTGAAGACTTGGAAAAAGAAGCAGAAGATATCGGAAATCGTATTCGTGAGAAGGTTGGGGAAGAAACCTTCATGGCAGTTGGTATCAATAAAAAGGACATTCGTGTATATGGAACAACAAATCATGCAACGAACTCATTATTATTTGATGATCTGAAATTAAAACCAACTGAAAACCTGCCTGAAGATTTTGGTGAAAATATCTCAATTGAAGGTCTAGTAAAATATGATCCTGATCACATTATCGATGTAACATACTTTAATAGTGGTGAATATTATGACTCTGTTACTCAAGGAGAAGTGTGGAAAAACCTAAGAGCGGTACAAAATGATAAAGTACATACCCTTACAACAACTTGGGGCTTTTGGGATCCAATTGAACGTCAAAAAGGCTTGAAAGAAATTGAGACATTATTATTAGGTGAATAATCATGTAGTATAAAAATTTAGTCTTCTGAAAAAGAAGACTATTTTTCCCTCACCTATTGAGAATGATTTTCAATTAGTAGGACTATAGACTCTGTGAAAGGGTGGAAATATGAACTATTCAGCTAAACAAATTGCTGAAAACGCAACGTTTCAGGCCTTTTTTAATAGCTTTATTCGAGAAGTAGACATTGGACAATGTATAAGGACGGAGGACTGGATCATAGAAAATAGGTCTTCGATCCTCCTTAATGGTCCATACATACTAGAGCTTGAACTTCCTCAGCAAGAAATCATATTAGCAATTGAAGTGAACTATCGCTCAAAGGTTGGGAGACATGTTTTAGGCACACCACTTAAGTACTGTCAAAAAGGAAAGCAGTGGTATAGAGAAGAAAAGATCACGCTGATGATGACGTTAGTTCAAGAGCTTCACTTAATGGCAACTTCAAATCGTGATCATGATCTTGCTTCACATTATGATGAACTAATTTTCAGATTAATTGGAAGCTATCAAACAATGCAAAGATATATTGAAGCAAGATTGGAGAATTCACATACTCTCTATTCAGCAAACAGTTCATTTATAGAAACAGAGCAATCTCTACTCTTTGGTCATTGGTTTCACCCTACACCAAAAAGCAGGCAAGGAATGTCATATTGGCAGCACAAAAGCTTTGCACCTGAATTAGGAGGAAGTTTTCAGCTTCATTACTTTCAAATTGATTCCAGCATGATAAAAGAAGAATCCATTTTAACTGAGAGTGCTAGTGAGCTGCTGAAAAAAGCCTTAATAAAATCATCTCCTACTCTACACATTTCAAAAGAAGCTTGTATCGTACCGATGCATCCGCTTCAAGCACAATGGCTTTTACATCAAGATCATGTGAAAGATGCAATAAATAGAGGATTAATTAAAAATTTAGGTACATTAGGGAAAAATTATACCGCCACGTCATCACTACGAACGGTTTATAGAGCTGATGAGGAGTATATGCTTAAATTTTCGATTCCCGTGAAAGTTACTAATTCATTACGAGTTAATCAACAGCATGAACTAAAAGCAGGAGTTGTAATGGCAAGATTATGGAGGAAATTATCGTTTATTGAAACATATCCAGCTTTTCAAATCATTGATGATCCTGGATATATAACGGTTGATTTTCCACATCAACAAAAGTCAGGGTTTGAAGTGATTATTCGGTCAAACCCCTTTCCTAAAGGAAGAGATAAAGGAATCAGCTCAATAGCAGCAATTGCACAAGATCCCTTGCCAAATCAACAATCAAGGCTTAACCAACTCATCATGAAGGTGGCAAAGCGAGATCATCGTTCAATAGAAGATGTGAGTTTGAAGTGGTTTGAAAAGTATTGGGATTGTGCAATTGACCCACTTATCCGTTTATATGATGAGCATGGAATTGCGTTAGAAGCTCATCAACAAAACAGTGTTTTAGATGTATCAGAGGGCTATCCAAAAACGTATTTTTACCGAGATAATCAAGGCTATTATTTATCGGAAAATCATAAACAGTATCTCTGTCATATGGAGCCTTCATTACTCGAAACACCAGAGCTATTTTATAATGATTCGTTAATACAAGAAAGATTTACCTATTATCTTATGATGAATCAGCTTTTCTCAGTAATCTATCGATTTGGAGCTGATGGGCTGATCTCAGAAGATACTCTACTTCAATGGTCAACAGATAAATTATACTCGTTAGAAAAAGAGCTAAAAGGACAAGGCAAACAACTTGTTCACTCCTTATTACATGAAGACGAACTATCATACAAAGCGAATTTATTAACCCGTCTTCATGATGTAGATGAACTAACAGCAAAGCTAGAGCAGGCGATTTACACAAAAGTAAACAATCCTTTCTTAAACCTTCAAAAGGAGGAACAATGTGCAAAAGTTATCTCTTATACCTACTAAAACAGCAGAAAACCGAGTGAAAAAACAATTAGTTGAAGCATTGCTTTATGAAAATCTAATTCCATTTGAAGAAGACAAGGGTACCTTTCATCAACTCGGAAAATCACATACCTATCGTTTTAGAGGAAAAAGAATGGCCTTTGATAGGGTGCGACTAGACGAAGAAAGGATCGAGGCAACTTTAGAAGAGCTAGTAGAAGCATGTATAGCAGATGGTGAGGCAAAACGTAGATTAGTTGCTGAGCTAACTCAAACGATCACCCTATGTGAGTGGAATGAAGCTCATCTTTTCCATCCGATGTCGAGGAGGGACTCCAGCTACGAAGAATTAGAATCAGAAATCAGTGAAGGCCATCCGTATCATCCATGTTTTAAGTCGCGTATGGGGTTTTCAATTCAAGACCATGAACAGTATGGTCCAGAAGCTAAACGATCGTTCCCATTAATTTGGACGGCGGTAAAAAGAAACAAAGTAAGAATATCGATTCCCGGAGACGAAGAAGCATTTTGGAGAAAAGAGCTTGGCACATTAATGTGGGAATACATGTTACAGCAGCTTCATTCAATGGGAGAGAACTTTGATACGTATACGTTTTTACCGATTCATCCTTACCAATGGAAGTCGATGCAAGAACATCTAGAAAAACTTATTAATGCCAAAGAGATTCTTTTATTAAGGGTGAAAGGAGATTATTACAGAGCAACACAATCTGTTCGCACCTTATGGAACGAATTTAATCCTGAAAAAGCAAATATGAAGCTATCTATGAATATGGTCAACACGTCTTCTAAAAGAACGTTACAGCCTCATGCTGTTTGTGCAGCAGCTTATATTTCAGATTGGCTTGAAAACGTCATTCAAAAAGACTTCTATCTAAAAAATGAGGCAGCTCTCGTTATATTAAAGGAATATGCTGGTATCACTTTTGAATCACCAGAGCAGGAGTTAGAAGGACAGTTAGGAGCCATTTGGAGAGAAAGCATAAGGTTATATACGAGAAATGGAGAGGAGGCTGTACCGTTTACTGCTCTAGCCATGATCGAGCAGGATGGTCGAACTTTTATAGATGATTGGCTTACTCAATATGGAATTGAAACCTGGCTAAACCAATTCATCCAAGTAAGTGTTGTGCCTGTTTGGCATCTTTTCATCGCACACGGAATTGCGATTGAAGCTCATGCGCAAAATATGATTCTTTTACACAGAAATGGCTGGCCAACAAAAGTGGTTTTACGAGATTTCCATGATAGCTTGGAGTATGTTGAGGAGTTTTTACTAAATAAAGATTTTGTACCGAATTTCGAAAACATACATCCTACTTTTAAAGATGCACCCCCTAATCAATATTATTGGATGTCATCTGTGGAGGCTTTAAGAGAGCTTGTTATGGATACCTTATTTGTCTTCCATTTAACAGAGCTATCAGCACTACTTGAAAAACAATATGGCTACAAAGAGGAAAAATTTTGGCATGCAGTGGATACAGCTCTCTCACTCTACCTGGATAAATTCCCCGAGTTGATTCATCGACACAAACAGGTAGAAATAAATAAACCGTTTATATATGCTGAATCTCTTTTAAAGAAAAAGCTTAGCAAAAAGAGTGAAGGTGAATTTCGTCACCTTGTGAAAAATACGTTAGGACAAAAGGAGAATTCGCGATGATTTATGTGGATGACCATTACTATACATTGCATGATGTGGAAAAACAATATGAGTTCTTTGATTCAATAGAGCAGATTAGAGAATGTCAAAATAAAAGATTAGCTGTTTGTTTATCTGATATGTTTCAGTGGATCACACTATGCTTATATATTCGTCAAAAAGGCGGGATGGTGTTTCCAATCCATCCTTCAACACCACAACAAGGAGCGCTACGAATGGCAACAGCTGCTTCTTGCCATTTTCTATTTTATCAATCATTACATTCTATGACTGAATTATCAAGTAATGAATGGGAAGGTGAAGGTGGTCTTATCCAAATGAGTTCAGGCACAACAGGTACCCCAAAATGCATTGAACGATCATGGAGTTCAATTGAAGAAGAGCTGACTAGCTATGTTTCCACACTATCTCTTGATCGTTTCACCACCTCAATTGTCGCGTGTCCTGTTTCTCATTCTTATGGATTAATTAGCGGCGTGCTTTCTTGCTTAAAAAGAGGGGCAGAGCCTGTTATCATTACAAAAATGAATCCAAGCTATCTATTAAAAAAGCTTAATGAGCATCGCAATCATATCTTTTATGCAGCACCAACACTTTTACATACATTGAGCAGGTTAATGGGCGCGAATCACCGGTTTCACTATGTGATGACTTCAGGAACAGTGATCCCAGCTATTTGGTTAGAGTCATTAAAAAGCATTTCAACAAAAGTGTTTCAGCAGTATGGATGCTCTGAAGCTGGATGTGTTGCCGTTCACACAAACTTGCAACAAGCTTGGGAAATGGGATATCCTCTACCTCATTTAAGAGTGGAAGCTGGTGAAATGGATGCTCCGAGTGAAATTATTGTACACACAAAAACAAACTCTGTTTCTACAAAGGATTTAGGTTATGTTAAAGATGGAATTCTTTCGTTTTTAGCAAGGATGGATGACACAATTAATGTTGCTGGGTTAAATGTTTACCCTCAAGAAGTGGAAAATGTTTTTATGAATGAACCTAGAGTTATCGAAGCAATTGTATTTCGAAAGCAAAACAATTTCACAGGAGAACGGGTATGTGCTCAATATGTTTCAGAGGAAACTATTGAAGAAATAGAGCTTAGAGAATGGTGCAGTAAATATCTGGCTCCACATCAAATACCGATCGAGTTCGAACGTGTTTCTCATATTGAAAAATTACCAAATGGCAAGGTAAGTCGAAAAAAATTAGCGGAGACGTACATATGACAAGAGAAGAAATTATTCAAGCAATCTATCACATATTGAAAAATAAAATAGAGCTTCCGACGATTTCTTCTTTTCATGAAGAAGCACAATTAAACGAAGATCTTTATATGGATTCAGTCATGATTTTAGAGCTGATTTTATTTATTGAGTTAGATTTAGGTATCAAAATGCCAGATGAGGCACTTTCTCCAAATGATTTCAAAACAGTAGGCCACTTGGCTGCCTTCTTAGAGCGTCAACATGTGCAAGGGGTGGTGGTGGAAACTCATGATTAAAGTTCATTGCTTTGTTAGCTGTGTTTGTGAAGTGATAAAAAAAACAAGTGGGGTTGACCACAGGCCTTACTATTTTGGTGTATGGGATGCAGATTTTGATGTTCTTGAAGATGGAACATTAACCTACCATTCAGACAGAATTGACCATGAATTTTTTCAAAAATGGTATGAACTGCTTTACGGTATTAAGC
Organism: Bacillus sp. AFS040349; assembly: GCF_002577655.1. Lineage (NCBI taxonomy): Bacteria > Bacillati > Bacillota > Bacilli > Caryophanales > Bacillaceae > Bacillus > Bacillus sp. AFS040349. The sequence goes on from NZ_NUMC01000049.1 coordinate 40,358, forward strand.
TGCAAAAATGGTATGACGAATCAAAATCAAAGCAGGAAAATATCGAAAAGATGTTAAGATTTTTGGAAGCCAAAGATCAGCATCAATATGTAATGGTTATGCTCGATTTATCACTGCTTCCAGAACGAGAAAATAAATTTCATTCAAAGCCATTTCCTCATTATGTGATGCTTGAAAAAACAGAAAATGAGGATGAATGGTTTATGTATGATCCTGATTTTAGGTGGGAGGGCGTATTGCCGAAGCATAGAATTTTGAACGCCATCGCGGAACCAGCAGTAGAAGGAGGGTATGTTTTTCAAGCGGAAAGAATTCAGCCACCAAGTGCTGAGACCATTCAAGCTTATTTTCATACTTGCCTTAAGCTTGATATTAATCCTATTACTGAGGCGATATCCGACATTGTTAAAGTCTATACGATTGGAGAACAGAAGGAAAACCTGTCGCAGCTTTCTTCAGCATTAAAACAATTACCCGTACTAGCCATACGAAAATATGCGTATGAGCATGCCTTTGCTTATTTTTGGGAGCTTCTTGAGCTGGAGGAGGAAGGCTTTGAAAGTTGGTGTGATGAAATCGAGCTTCTTGTAAAGGGATATACAACAATACAATACCGGGCGATGAAGCTTGCGCTAACAAAGGACATATCACTCGTTAATGATATTAATTCAAAATTATCCGAACAAAATGAACGAGAATGTAAGATTAAAAGGGGATTATTGCAATGCTTCGAGCAGTGGTCAAAAGAACAAACCAACAAGACAAAGAAGGTGATGCTTAAATGAAACTCTCGATCTGTACAATCTCTTTTCGACATCATCTCCATTCCCTAGATCAAATTGCACACTGGGCTCAAGCCCATTCTTTTCAAGGAATTGAGCTTTGGGGAATTCATGCAAAAAACTTAGCAGATGAACCTCATTATGGAGCTGATTGGCTGAATGCTTATGGTTTAGAAACAAGTATGCTTAGCGATTATCTACCGTTAGAAGTGAGTGAATGTGATCTTCTCACAGAGACGAAGAAGCTTTCTCAATTAGCAAAGCATTGGGGAACAAAGAAGATTCGTACATTTGTCGGGAAAAAAGGTAGTGCGCAGACAACTAAAAGGGAACGAGATGAGTTGGTTGAAAAACTTCATTTAATTTGTGAATTTCTATACGCAGAAGGTCAGTCTGTCCTTGTTGAAACACATCCGAATACATTAGCAGATAACCTTGCTTCAACGATTCAGCTACTAGAAGAAACAAATCACCCAGCTCTTCGAATAAACTTTGATGTGTTACATGTATGGGAATCTGGTATAAATCCAATTGAAGCGATGAATCAGCTTGGACCGTATGTGTCTCATTTTCACTTTAAAAATATTGCCTCGCGTTCACAATTAGATGTTTTCTCTCCTAATAATGTTTATGCAGCAGCTGGCTCCAGGAAAGGAATGGTTCCATTATTTGAAGGGGCTGTTAATTATCAGGATTTTCTTGAAGAATTGATTCCAACAATGGACGTATATGCTTCGTTAGAATGGTTTGGTCCAAATGTGAAGAAAGTGCTTGAGAATGATGGGAAGCAGATTAGTGAGATGATGGAGTCTATGAAGGTGAGGAAAGAGTAGTTATTTTGAATAAGGTTGCAAAGAAAATAGCCAATCAATTGACATGAATTGATTGGCTATTTTTTTCTTTACTTTATTCAGCTGCTTGTAGTGTTTGTTCATACTTCCTTAATTCCTTTTCAACTGCAGGTACAGCTTCATAAAAGCCGGACTGATTTTTTTCCTGGGTTCTTGCCTTTAAGCGTTGAAGCATGGCCATTTGTTTATCGACTTCTAATAATAAGATTTTTTTGGGGGAGAAAAGTTCCAGATTTACTAAATATAGAGCTTAAGTAGTAGGAGGAAAATGATTTTTACTAAGAAAGACTCATTATTAGAGGAGATGATCATATGTTTTTAGCTAAATGTGCTTACAAATTAGCTGGTAGGATTTGTTTATCTTCGATTATTTAAATTTATCTTCGATTTTGCCCTACTTATCTTCGATTCGCTAGATTTCGACAATCCGAAGCATTACACCCCTGTGATTGTTCTTTCACTACTAATCGGTCATTGGGAAGGTTGTTGCTGCGTTAAGAAATGAGTATGGTGGACAGGCTGTGGAAAAGAAGTGAAAAAGAAAGAAGAAGCTGCCTACTGGGGCAACTCCTTCTATGAAGGATTATTTGGGACAAAATTTGTTTGAGGACTTAATTCTCCTTCAATCATTGTATCGTTTGTATCGGTTTGTAATAAAGGTACAGACTGATATGGACTATATTTTATTTGAACCATATGAACCCAATTAAAAAATTCTCTTTTACGATGATAGCCTGCTGTTGGATTAAAAAATGTGACCGGGTTGCCGTAGGGAATGACAGCCGGTAGTAATAGTGTTACAAACATTTAATATTCACCCTATTTATACATATTAGTAATCTATTGTTTCCTTTAACACGACCTTTTTCTTATTAATCGATAGATTACATACAGAAGTAGAAAAGACATAATCATCACAACTGATATTGTGGTGCCAATCTTACCAAAGACCTCTAATGCTGGAATTTCGGAGTGAAGTTGCTCAGATGGGATTAACCATGCTCCAGCTGAAAGCAAAAAAATGACAAAGATCGGTATTAGGTTTTTTAGCAGCATTGACACTCAACATCCCCTTATTAAGCTTTTTTATATGGTATGACCATCGTGATATTTAGTTCCAGCCTTTTTTATTTTTCCTCAATTAGTATTTTAATAGGTATATATCTATAAAAAAGGGTCAATGCTTTCTCATGAGGGGAGAGAGAGCAATGATCAAACAAATTGGACTAATATTAAGTTGTCTTATTACTATTATTTTTTATTCTATTCATTCTGTAGAAGGAAGTAATAGAGAATATAAATTAGAAGAAATGATCGAAATCGCAGAAAAAAATCAGATAAGCATCACTTCATGGCAAGGATACTTGAAAGCAGATCTAGGTACTGCGAATAGCGATAAAGAAGTAAATAAAATAGTGAGAAATACAAAAGCCAAGTTTCCTTTTATACACGAATGGATTACACATGAACCGGAAAACCATCATGTTACTGTTGAGGCAAAAATAGATAAACAGGTAACTAGCCAACTTTATAAAATACAAATTTATATCACTGAAAGCAATGAAGGTTTTCAAATGTTTTTAACATTACAATTCAAAGATAAATCTTTAGATGGTGAGGAACTTCATCAACTCTTGGATAATATGAATCTGAAGATGGACAAAGAGTATTATACAATTAATGGATATCTTGAGGGGAAACCCGACTTGGAGAAAATAACAACAAACCTTATGGATGGTTTTGGAGCAGATTATATTGAGGGTGTTAAAGAAGAAGGGTTTCAATCAATATCCGGTTTCACGTCAAAATGGGAAGAAAGCATCCCAGCCAAGAATAACAAGAAAGTGAATTTGCAAATGGGATTACGCTATAGCCCCGATCAAGAGCGGACAAATGTGACAATTGGGACACCGATTATTATTACGGAATATTAATAGTGAAAAAGGCCAAGCACTTAGTTTGTATCTGACTAAGCTGCTTGGCCTTTTTTACAGGTCTAGACATTATTGTGGTTTTTCTAGTTACTGGAATATTTTTGTTGATTTTTACAAAAGAAGTATTATAATAATCAATGTACTAACGTTCGTTAGTTGTTGTTAAACTTACTTTGAATTGCTTAATTAGGTAAATGACTCGTTATTATAAAGAAATGTGTGGAACTAGATTACTAGGAGATGTGAAGCTATGAAAGTGAAGAAAAAGTCTACATTTTGGAAAAGAACGAGAAATATTTTGATCGTCTTACTATCATTCTTTTTGATATGGATTGCATATCATCAAACTATGACGAAATTTGAGCAAAAAAAATACCCTGCAATTGGGCAATACGTTGAGGTAGATGGAAAGAAAATGCATGTATATTCAAAGGGAAAAGGTGAACATACTGTTGTTCTTTTAAGTGGGTTAGGTACGACAGCCCCTGCCTTAGATTTCGAACCGTTGATGAATGAATTAGCAAAACATCATAAAGTTGTTGTCATTGAGCCCTTTGGTTATGGCTGGAGTGAGTTTACAAAGAAGGAACGAACAGTAGAGAACATAACAGAGGAAATGAGAACAGCTCTTAAGGAAAGCAATATTGATGGACCTTATATCTTCATGCCTCATTCTGTTTCAGGAATTTATAGTATGTATTACGTTAATCAATATCCAGATGAAGTGGAAGCCATTATTGGTATTGATAGCACCTTACCAATGGCAACAGAATACTTTCAAGAATCTACACCAGATTTGCCAGGATATCTGAAATTTGTTGCTCCGACGGGAATCGCAAGAGCTGCTGTAAATGTGATTTCAAATAACTTTCTACCTATCGCAGATGAAGGAACTTATTCTGAACAGAATTTAATGATGACGAAGAAGCTTTCTGCTTGGAAGGCTTACAATTCGAATGTGATCGAAGAAGCACAAGAGTTAAGCAATAATATTAAGAAAACAAAGAATTTGGTATTTCCTCCAAATATGCCTATTATGATGTTCACGACGAAAGAAGACAAGGTGAATGAAGAAGGAAAATCAAATGTGACCTTTTATCAAGATCAATTGCAAAATCAAAGTACAAGTGAACTTATCACCTTAGATGGACATCATTATTTGCATTGGACAAAATCTCAGGAAATGAGTAAACAAATTAATGAGTTTATTGAGAGTCAATTGGAAGGTGAATAGAGGTTGTTCAAAAACCGTTCTTAGTTAGGGTTTCATTAAGTGAAATAATAAAATTAGAAAAAATAGTAAATCGTTACTTTACATACAGTAGGGGGGTATGGTATAAAATAAATATAGAAATTATTTCCTTGTTAGATATTGGAGGTTAAAAGTTATGGAAGCATTATTGGAAAACAAATTACAAACACAAAGTAAACAAAAATCTCTTGTGTTAAGTATTTTTCTTACAGGTATCTTTATGGGGGCTTTAGATCATGGAATTGTCGGACCCGCGTTAAGCTCAATTGTTCGTACTTTTGGTATTAATACTTCATGGGGGGTATGGAGTTTCACCATTTATACTTTACTGTTTGCTGTTAGTATACCCCTAATGGGTAAATTTTCGGACCGATTCGGCAGAAAGCAAGTTTTCATGACTGGTATTTTGTTATTTGGATTAGGTTCTTTATTTTCAGCCGTTGCTCCTAACTTCTTAACCTTTTTAATAGGAAGGAGTATTCAGGCGATAGGTACAGGGGGTATCTTTCCAATCACTGCTGCTTACATTACTGTAAGTTATCCAGCAGAAGAGCGTGCAAAAGCAATGGGATGGATTGGGGTAGTATTTGGTTTTGGCAGTATTATGGGTCCTATTGTTGGAGGATATATTATTCAACATTTCGCATGGCAATGGATTTTCTTCATCAATGTTCCAATTTCTATTCTAGTAATTTTATTAATGAGTACGATGAAATTACCGCAAACAATTAGTAAAAAACCAATTGATTATCTAGGTATTATCTTACTAACAGGTATGATTCTTTCCCTTATGCTGGGGATTACATTAAAAAATATCACAATGCTAATGATCGGATTACTAATCGTTCCATTGTTCATTAAAACAGAAAAGCAATCACAGGATCCTATTATTAAACTAGGTTATTTCAAATCAAGATATGTGTTAGTGGTTTTATTCTTATCACTAATGTCCGGCTTCATCATGGCATCAACAATGAATTTATTACCACTATATATAGAAACAAACTTTGAGGTAACGAAGGCACAATCATCCTATGGGGTGGCTCCACTTGCTGTAGCTTCTATGATTGCCTCACTGATAGGCGGGTATTTGGTTTCAAAATGGGGGGCTAAAAATGTATTGTTTTTAGGATTTGCGATTACATTAATCGGCTCACTTTCTTTTATCTTTCCTGTTAATTATCTCTTACTCCTTATGTCTGCTGCTATAGCAGGGTTTGGAATTGGAATTATTATTGGTGCACCATTAAATATTCTTATTATACAGGGCACATCAATGCAAGAAGCAGGTTCAGCAGTTGGATTGTTAAGTTTATTTAGATCATTAGGCTCAACAGTTGGACCAACAATTGCAGGGATCATTTTGTCATCAATTGCTAGCGGCTTCTCCTATGTATTTGCTGTGTTGATGATTGTTTCAAGCATAGCATTGCTGTTGTTTATAAATTTAAAAAAGTGAGGGGTGTTTACATTGAAACAACGATACATTCTTGAGCTGTATACTCGACCAACCTGCTCTGACTGCCAAGAAGCGAAGAAGTATCTTCAAGAAAATGAAATACCCTATATCGATAAAGATGTAAGTAAGAATTCTAGTTTGGAAAAAGAGCTTATACAATTATCGGGAACAAGGATTGTACCGTCTTTTGCTTTCTATAAGAAGGGATTTCTAGGATCTAAAAAGTTGGTTAAAAATATCATTGGATTTGAGATGAATAAACAAGAGATTTATACCTATTTAGACTAATGACTAAAAATGCTTTAGGAGGTAACCCTATGAAAATAGTATTAATTGGTGCCAATGGAACAATTGGTCGTGCAGTCCGGCAAGAGTTAGAACAACGTCATGAAGTAGTGATAGCAGGAAGAAGAGAATCAGATATCTTTGTGGATATCACTTCTCCAGATAGTATAAGGGACATGTATCTATCTGTAGGGGAGGTTGACGCAGTTATTAGTGCCACGGGTGAAACCTATTTTGGCCCCTTTAAGGAATTAACACCACAGACCAATGATTTATCTATTAATAGTAAATTAAAAGGTCAAGTGAATCTCGTTCTAATAGGACAGCATTTTATTAAGGATGGTGGTAGCTTTACGTTAACCACTGGAATTATCATGGAAGATCCTATTATTGGAGGTACTTCGGCCGCAATGGTTGGGGGAGCTATAAAAAGTTTCGTAGAGTCAGCTGCAATCGAATTACCAAGGGGAATTAGAATTAATAATGTTAGTCCCAATGTGTTAGTGGAGTCAATGGATAAGTATGGCCCATATTTTCAGGGATTTGATCCTGTTCCAGGAAGTAAAGTCGCAAAAGCCTATGTAAAAAGTGTTGAAGGAGCACAAACCGGAAAAACGTATCGGGTTTACTAATTGTACTAGTCAAAAAAAGGTGTGGAGGATTAAATGAAGCCTTTTATAAAAAGCTACCAATATAATGTTATTAAGTCAGATGTAATAGGGTTAGTTAATGTTCATGAATCTGGTTGCAGCATGGATGTTTTAGATAGTATTAAGCAAATGATGAGGGAAAGAATTTATCGTTTATTTCCTAACTTAGAACAAAATAAGAAAGCTTTATTTGATCCAATTTTTTATCTTAATGATAAAAAGGAGGCATTGGTTTATTTGCTTAGATTAAAGATTTATGTTATTCCATTTGGGAAGATTTCTGAGCAATTATTTAGCACGTTGTTTGATAACGAAAAAAGTGTCAAACTTCCTTCCATAGAAACAATAGATTTGAGAGACATTAGTTATTTTAAGTGGCAAGATCCTGCTGTAAACAAGCAATTTATCATTGCTACAATGGATAATGAGTTAGTAGGTATAAAAGGAATATTTACATGGGCGAATAAAGGAATTTGTGAAGTTTGCAATCGTTATGAACAAATAGGTGTTTTTACAATTGAAACAGATACGTTAACTAAGCAAAGTCATTATATGTGCCAAGATAACATGAAATGTAATCAAAATTTGACTTCTTTAGATTCACTTCACAGAATAATCACTTCACACACTGATGAGAAAAAAACCACTATGACTCTCGTGAAATTTTAAACATCATCAAAAGAAACAGTTAGTTCGTGTAATACCTAAGGGGAAAAAGATCAATCTAATCCTTAAATTTTGAGGGGCTTACGTATTTGTAAGGCCCTTTTAGTGATTTTTATCCAACGCAAGCTTTAAACCAAATCCGATTAAAACAAGACCTGTAGCCCTATCCATGATTATTTGTACTTTCGGAGACAACAGCCATTCACGTATATAGTTAATGAAAAATACATAAATGAAAAACCAAGAAATGGATAGCAGTGTATAAATAACACCCATAATGATTAGTTGCTGTGTGGCGTTTTCACCTGTTTGAATAAATTGTGGTAAAAATGTTAGAAAAAACATAGCAACCTTAGGATTGATTACATTTGATATGAGGCCTTGCTTAAAAGCGGACTTTTTCATTTGTGCATTTTGTTGTTCAGCAGCAGGATCTTTTTTCTTTCTTGAAATAAAAGAAGAAATCCCGAGATATATCAGGTAAAAGGCACCCACATATTTTACAATTTCAAAGGCAACAGCAGACTGAAGCAAAATAGCTGAAAGACCAAAGGCAGCTGCAAATGTGTGAACGAAAGATCCAGTTGTAATTCCTAAAGCCATGCTAAATCCATCTTTTCTACCGTCTGAAATCGTTCTTTTTGTAATAAGGGCTGTGTCAATACCTGGACTCATTACAACAAATAAAGAAAGAACCAAAAACGTTAAGAAATCACTCATTTTCTCCACTCCTAACTCGACCTGTAAAATTCAGTAATGTAAAATAGAATTTAACAATTGTTCAATTCAGTTTAACACAATATATTCAATTTGATTTAAAATAGTTAAATTATATTTAATTATTTTGCTAAGGGGGATGATGATGGAAAATATAGATATTGGAAAAAAAGTTGAGAAGTTTAGAAAAGCAAAAGGGTTTAGCAGCAGAGAGTTAGCAAAAATAGCTGAAATAACACCCTCCATGTTAAGTCAAATTGAAAGAGGATTAGCTAATCCATCAATCCAGACATTAAAGGTGTTAGCAAAGGCTCTTGATGTTCCGACATTTAGCTTTTTACTTGAAGAAACAAAAACAGAGGATTTAGTTGTAAGATCCCATTCACGTAAAAAAATGGTTGTTGAAAACCTATCGTATGAGCTAGTGTCACCTGATTTTACAGGCACATTGGCAACGGCCATTATGACAGTCCCGCCTAACACCTCTTCGTCTGAAAAGCTTTTAGAGCATAAAGGAGAAGAAGTGGCTATTGTAATAGAAGGGAAAATAAAAGTGTTTTTAGATCGTGAAGAATACAGATTAGCAACTGGTGATAGCGTCAAAATTCCAGCATATATGAAGCATAAATGGGAAAATAGCTTTACTGAAAAAGCTGTTATTCTATTTTCATTAACACCACCGGCTTTTTAATTTTTATATAAAAAAGAACAGTGAACAAAGAGGAGGAAGAACATGGGATTGTTTAAAAAGTTATTTGGTATAGAAGAAGCTAAATCAACACCTAAAAGTGATGCTAAGGAAGATTTAACGTTAGTCACGGTTTACAGAGAGTTTGATGATGAAGATCATGACGCGTTAAACAAGCATTATGAGTATGAAGATGATTTATGGCAGTTCAACAATGTCGGAGAGTCTCAAGCGTTCTCAAGAGACATTGCTCTTGAAGAAGGAATTCCCTTATATTATCTAACAGAGTTTCCTTGCTTCTTTGTTTACGATTATAGAAGTGGCAAGTTGGATTATTCAACTCCTTTATATATGGCAAAGGATAAGCAAAGTATGCTCGAATTTTTGAAAGACTACTAATTTTAATTCTATGAGGAGATTTACTACTTGTTAGCGGTGAGAAAATTGTAGAGTTTTGTAGAATCGAAGATAAGATGCCTAAAATCGAAGATGAAATACTGAGAATCGAAGATAAGATGCCTAAAATCGAAGATAAAATACTGAGAATCGAAGATAAACTGCCTAAAATCGAAGATAAACTGATTCAAGCAGCCCTTGTAAGTAAGTACCAATAAAAAAAAGGAGATTAATAGAATGAATACAATAAAATTAAACCTGTTTCGTGGAGAAAAACTAAAGCTGGCTCTGCCATTAGAAGAAGACTTTGAAACAATGGAGAAGTGGGGAGAAGATGCTGAGTATCTTCGCAATGTTGATACTGAAATCGCACTTCCTAAAAATAAGGAGCAGTTAGCAGAAGAAGGAAAATCGAGCCACACTGAAATATTCTTCACTTTAAAAACGATTCAAGATAATAAATTAATAGGGTTGATTTGTATTCACTCAATTGAATGGAATAACAGAACCGGACTTTTAGCAATAGGCATCGGAGACTCAACTAATAGAGGGCAAGGATATGGAACAGAGGCACTACGATTAATTCTTCGCTATGCTTTTCATGAAGCCAATTTAGATCGTGTTGGTCTTGAGGTAATTGAATATAATATTGGTGGATTAAAAGCTTATGAACGAGTAGGGTTTCAATTAGAAGGAAGAAAAAGATCGGCTGTTTATAGAGATGGTAAAAGATACGACGTTTTAGTGATGGGAATTTTAAGGAATGAGTGGGAGAGCCATTTAATTTAATGGAGAAAGAACCAACTTCAGCTAAGAATATAATACAAGTTTCTGTAAAAAATCCGTTTGCTAATGAAATTGGTCATCAAGTGTATAATTGGAAAGGGAAAATTCATTCTTTAAGACAAATTGTTGAAGCTCAAGAAGCAGTTATTAACGATATTGGAGAATCTGATTCCAAATTTATTAATGAAGATTCATCCATATACTTAAAGACTCTAGGCAAAAACTTTGAGCGAGTGGTTAGTGCATTTGATACGTTTATTGAAACTCTAACAGGTATCTTTGATTTGCAAATGTCTCTTAAATCCGATCATATGAATTCTATTATGAAAACTCTAACATTAGTTAGTGTTATTTTTATTCCCATGACATTCATTGCTGGTTTATATGGAATGAATTTTGAAAATATGCCTGAATTAACATGGAATTTTGGTTATGGATTAGCCCTTGTTGTTATGTTTGGGATAGGCATTAGTATTGCTTTATTTTTTAGGAGTAAGGGATGGTGGGGGAAGCGGCCATCACAAGATAAAAGAAATAAATGACTAAGATTAGCTATGTAATTCTTAGCAAGGTACTTATTAGGTATACACTCTAATAAGTACCTTGCTAATTTTTATTTTAAAATTTTTGATTTACAAGATTTAATATGATAGACGAACCTTCATTCAACCTTAAAATAGTGTTTTCTCAATCCACCTAAATTTCCTCCACTCAACATTCTTTCACCCTTCATATTTATATAAAAGCATGCAAAAAGGTTGCTCTAGACCCACCCGACTTGTTGTTGCTATGATATGAAAGGCGATAAGGAGGTTTGTGATGGAAGAAGAAAAGTATCGGAACCTAAAACTTGGCGAACGTGGTGCTATTATTAGCATCGTTGCATATATATGTTTATCACTTTTAAAGCTTGTTGTTGGCTACATAAGTAACTCGGATGCACTGAAAGCAGATGGATTAAACAATTCAACGGATGTAATTGCATCCATTGCTGTACTCATTGGTCTAAAGCTTTCACAACGACCTCCTGATGAGGATCATGGTTATGGGCACTGGAAAAGTGAGACAATTGCATCGCTGCTGGCTTCCTTTATTATGATGGCAGTAGGATTGCAAGTATTGTTTGATGGAATTGTATCAATATTTGATGGGGAAAAAGAATCACCAGATATTATTGCTGCATATGTAGGGGTGTTTTCTGCACTCGTGATGTATTTTGTGTATCGTTATAACAAAAAATTAGCTGAAAACATTAAGAGTAGTGCTGTGATGGCTGCAGCAAAGGACAATTTATCAGATGCCTGGGTTAGTATCGGGGCGGCCATTGGAATCATTGGTTCTCAACTCAATATGCCGTGGTTAGACACAGTCACTGCCATTATTGTTGGCATAATAATATGTAAAACAGCCTGGGACATTTTCAGGCAATCTTCACATGAACTTTCAGACGGATTTGATCAAGATAAATTACGCTTGTATCAGGAAGTTATTTTAAAGGTAGATGGTGTTAAGGGTATTAAGCAAATTAAGGGGAGAAATTACGGAAACAATGAAGTGATTGATGTTGTGATTCTTGTAAATTCTTCATTAAATATCACAAAGGCTCATGATATTGCGACAATGGTTGAAAAAATGATGACTATTGAATATGGTGTGCATGATGTTCATATACATGTTGAACCGAATTAATGGGAAGCTGTTCTTCGAGTGGAAGAGTGGCTTTTTTTATGTAAGTTGGGATTTAGCGGATAAATATTTGGAATCGTCAAATATAAGATGGAAATGATCAAATGAAATGAGTAAATAAACCTTAATTGAACATAAAAAGGAGTGTATTTGGATACACTCGCTCGATTGTTTACATGCTGCGATGAAGACTGTCAGCATAGCACTTTCACCAAATGATAGTACGAATAACATCTGCACTACATGTTCTCTCAAAAGCTCCTTTCATCTTCTTATGACATATGAACAAATAGCGGTGCTATAGTTACAGCAGCATATTTGTTTGAGATAAAAAAATGACAAAAAGATTTTAATTACTAGTTGACGGGTAGGAATAATATGAATTATAATCAGCTTAATCAAAAAATGAAATAAAAAAGCCGATCGGACCACCGAAGGCATAACTCTTATTCTGCTGTTTCATGTAGAGGAGTTATGCCTTTTTTATTATCATTTTTTATCATGAAAGAGGTGTTTATTGATGAAAAAGTTACTTGTTTTCGCAATTATTGGTTTTCTTGCACAATTGATTGATGGTGCCTTAGGAATGGCCTATGGTGTCACATCCACAACGCTTTTACTAACATTCGGGATTGCACCAGCAGTTGCTTCAGCATCTGTTCATCTGGCTGAAGTTGTGACAACAGCAGCCTCCGGGGCATCACATATCAAGTTTGGTAATGTGGATAAGCAGACGGTGTATCGACTGATTATTCCAGGTTCGATTGGCGCTTTTTTAGGTGCTACCTTCTTAAGTAATTTACCTGGTGATCTAGCAAAACCTTATATCTCTTTATTTCTTCTTTTGTTAGGGGTTTATGTTCTTATCCGATTTCTATTTAAGTTTCGTCAAACAGAAGAGAAAAAGGGTATTGAGCTTAGTCGAAAACAATCCATTCCTTTAGGCTTAATCGCAGGTTTTGCCGACGCAACGGGTGGAGGTGGCTGGGGTCCTATTGCGACGCCTGTCTTATTATCAAAAAAAGGAATGAGTCCACGTAAAGTTGTGGGAACGGTTGATACAAGTGAGTTTGCAATTGCAGTATCTGCTACACTAGGATTTCTAATTTCTCTTGGGTGGGAAGAGGTTAACTGGCTATGGGTAGGTGCTCTAATGATTGGTGGTATTATCGCTGCTCCGATTGCGGCATGGTTAGTCCAAAAAGTTCATGCACAATTAATGGGCGTTTTAGTTGGCGGATTTATTATTCTTGTGAACTCCAGAACACTACTAAATTCCTGGGTTGAAAATACAGGTTTTTATCCTTATATCTATGTTGGGATTGCCCTTGTCTGGGTGGTAGCTATTTTCTATACAATTTCTAAAATAAGAATTTATAAAAATGTCAATCAAGCAGAAATCAATTCATAAAAAGCTGACTAGTAAACTGTAGGCTCTCGAAACAGTAATTTCAGAGAAAAAAGTTTTTCTAGCTATAGATGTTTTGATGATGACTCGTTAACAAAGGCTTCTATTCTTAATATTCATCCTTTGATTATTAAGATTTGGAAGCCTTTTCCTTTTTAAGAAAAAGTAGTTTTAGTTGAGGTGGAGTAAGCTAAATCTTTTTCAAAATAGTTCGGTATGATTAAAAACGGACTCGTCTTATAATAAAACTTATTCTTAGAAAGTGTGAAAAAATTTAGTGAAAATCCTTCCAAAAATGTAGTTGATTTAATGAAAGAAACATAATATATTATAAAAAAAATAGATAAAACACATCGAATTACTAGGTTTTTGGTGGGTGGATTTAGTTTACTGAATGGAGAGGATCTTGTTGTCTACAAAAAATAAAATTGATAAAGAGGTAATCGATAAAATTGTCAGCTTCTTGGAAAGTATGGAATATGGTACTGTTCAAATTACAGTACATGACTCTCAAGTGACTCAAATTGAAAAAGGGGAAAAATACAGATTTGCTTTAAAAAAAAATGAAGAAAAGGACTGAAAATAAAAGGAGGCTAAGCATGTAATCGTTAGTGGAGTATTAATTTAAAATCAGTTTTTAAAATAAATGTTGACATTCCAAATAAGAATCGGTAAATTTAGATTAAATTTAATAACCGATAGATTTTACTTGATCTAAATGATAAATAGTTTTTAGCACATTATTAATACGTTTTATTGATAATCTGAAAAAGACGAAGATAATTAATTTAGATACGAGGTGAAGATAAATCGGTATATTTCTTAACAAGATGACGATGTTAGGAAGTATACCGATTTTTTTATTAGGGAGAAGGTGGGAACATGAAGTCAAAGGGAATAATCGAGTCTGAAATAAGTAAGGCGTTAACACAGTGGGAAAAGGATTTTCTAGGACGTGGTTCCGTTTCTGTGAAAACAGATATCTTACGGGACATGATTATTGTGAATTTAAGAGGAGTGTTGGCACCGGCCGAGCTCATCCTTTGTAAAACAAAGGAAGGAATGCAATCGATTAAGAGAACCCGTTCCGATTTAGTGGAGTCAGGAATTGAAACATTAGGAGAAATCATTTTTACTATTACTGGAGAAAAAATAAGAAGCTTCCACACAGATATTAGCACAGTAACAGGTGAACGAGTGATGCTGTTTAAGCTAAATCGCAATCTTGAGGAAACGTTTGAGAAATAAATAGAGGGAGACAACCAAAAAAGCTTGTAGCTTAGTTGAAAGTAAACCGGCAAATTTAAGATGAAATGGGTCATACCATTACTTCTTAAGTTGTCGGTTTTTTTATTGGAATGACGAAAAGAGGGGGAAGAAGATGATAGATATTATCATACAAAATTTACTTTCACCGGTTGTGCTATTTTTTGTACTGGGAATTTTAGCAGCGATCGTAAAATCAGATTTGAAATTTCCGAGTGGATTAAGTGAAGGGTTGAATATTTATTTATTAATTGCCATTGGAATAAAGGGAGGAATTGAATTATCTCATTATCCGATTGGGTCGGTTATTAAACCGATTATGGCAACCTTATTTCTAGGTATCCTAATTCCAATTATCACGATGATGATTGGTAGGCTTATGAAATTAGACTTAAAAAACACAATAGGGTTAGCTGCTACATATGGGTCAATTAGTATTGTGACATATGGGGCTGCCATTTCTTTTCTTGAGAAAAATGGAACGTCTTATGAGGGATTTATGAATGCAATGGTAGTGATTATGGAAAGTCCGGCAATCTTAGTGTCAATTTTCCTATTAAAAATGATAGAGAAAAATAACTCATTACCGAGCTTATCGTCACAGGGAATTGGGATTGTGCCTCTATCTGTCAGAATGATCGATAAGGAAGTGATAAGAGAAAGTATTTTTGGGAAAAGTATCTTTCTTTTAATTGGAAGCTTGGGCATCGGTGTAGTACTTGGTGAACAGGCAGTTCCAGCTGTTAAGCCATTATTTATGGATTTATATAACAGTGTTCTTGTACTTTTCCTATTAAATATGGGAATAGTTGCAGGTCAGCGATTACCAGAAGTAAAAAAACATGGCATTAAGTTATTGCTTTTCGGATTAATCACTCCATTATGTTTTGGAATGTTAGGTGTTTTGCTTGGTAGCATGATAGGACTTTCGTTAGGCGGAACAACCTTAATGGGAGTTTTAGCGGGAAGTGCCTCTTATATTGCAGCACCTGCGGCATTGAAAGCATCAGTTCCGGAAGCGAATCCTTCTATTTATTTAGGCTTATCTTTAGGTGTAACGTTTCCATTAAATTTAATAGTTGGTATTCCGTTTTATTATCAATTATCACAGATGATACAAATTTAGGAGGTTTTCATGATGATGAACAAGAAGGAAAAGGTGTTAATTATAACTGGGTTTAACAGTTCGTTGCATGCTATCTATCAAAGCATTACAAAGAGAGAACAAGAAGATATGATTGTACTTTCTAGTTATAACGCTGAATTATCTCAAACATATAGCTGCATGATTCGATCAATCATCATGCTGGTTTTATCCGAGCAGATAGATGAAATTTATTTCATTGGAGAAAGAAGCAACAATGATCTACTTCTTAATGAAGAAGAGCTTCTAGCTCGAATGAGGGAAAAAGGAGTGAATACAAACATTCTTTCTACTCTAAATTATCTTCAAGTTGGGGGCGGGAATGTTATAAAGTGGTTAACAGGGGAGAACAATATGGAAACGATCATTAAGAAAAATATGAATCTGGTTCAAATGCATCCCCTTATTCCAAAATCAATCGCAGTTCATGGCATTGTTGTGGATACGAAGACAAATCATATTGAAATGGTTTCTTAGACTAGGAAAAGGTAAAGGGTGATAAACCGTTGCGAGGTCATTGCCCTTTACCTTTTCATTACTCATAAAAGCTCATTTCATAAAGGTTTTAAAATAAAAAATAAATCTCTTGAATTAACACCATTCTTCGCTCATAATGAGAAAGGAATTTTTTCTATAGGGTGAAGTGGATGGGACCAGAACTAAGTTCAATTAATAATAACGAATTATCTTGTATTTATTTAAAATATAAAAAACAATTAAAAGTACATAAGAGTAGAGGATCTTTTTATGATCTGAATAGAGTGATTGAAATTAAAAAATTCCTATCTTTAGTGAAATGGGAAATGAAAAACCGCGGCATGAATCATAAAGAGATTAAGAAGAAGCAAAAAGTGTTGTAATACGAATTTTAAGAGTAAAAAGAGATCATCGTCAGTAGAGAGATGATCTCTTTAATATTTATGCTTTAAACTTCTTAATCACTTTATTTAAATTTTGTGCCATTTCACTTAATCCTTCAGCTGATGAAGAGACTTCTTCCATTGTGGCGTTTTGTTCCTCAGTAGAGGCAGCAACGTTTTGGATACTTACTGAGGATTGTTCGACTATATCTCTGGCTTCTTTCATTCCTTCTGTAACTATTTGTGTATTTGAGTGAATTTGATTTACAATAGCAGCCACTTCATGTGATTCAGCTGCTACCTGTTGGATCGCTCCAAGAATGTTTTTGAATGAGTCACCGGTTTGACTTACTAGCTTTAACCCTTCATTTACAACATCTGTTCCATTATTCATAGATCTTACCGCTTTTTCGGATTCTTCTTGTATTTCTTCTATGAGTTGACGAATTTGACCTGCTGCATCTGCGGATTGCACAGCCAACTTTCGAACCTCATCGGCAACGACAGCAAATCCTTTTCCTTGTTCACCCGCACGAGCTGCTTCGATTGCAGCATTTAAAGCAAGTAAGTCGGTTTGACTTGCAACCTTGGTTATTAATTCGATTATATGGCCAATTTCCTTAGACTTATTACTTAGTGTATGAACAACTTCAGCAGACTCCATTGCAGAATCCTGCACCAATCTCATTTGATTAATTGTTTTATTAACTACATCGTTACCCAGTGTTGCTTTTTCATTTGCCACAATAGTTAAATTCGCTACAGACTGAATGGATTCAGTTACTTTATTCATTCCTTTTGTAATTTTTTCAGCACTTTCAACTGATTGAATAACTGTGCTAACTTGTTTTTCAGCGCCTGCTGCAACCTCTTGCATCCCAAGAGTAATGTGTTGTGTTGCCAGATTCGTTGCATCGGCACTTGCAGATAACTCTTCAGAAGTTACCGAAACCTGGTGTGCGTTCAAGCGTACCTCATCAATTAGTTGCTGAAGATTTTGCTTCATGATATTAAAGGAATTTGCCAACTCACTGATTTCATCGCTATTTTTTACACTTATGTCTTCTTGTGTTAAGTCACCTGAAGCAATTCTTTTAGCTCCTTCTACTAATAAAGAAATAGGGCGAGTAATCATGCCGGACATGAACATGCCGATTAAGATGGCTAGAATCAGAGAAATGAGGCTCCATACTAGCATCATGTTTTTAACAGAAGATACCATTTTCGTATTTGCCTTTGTTTCAGTTTTCATCTCTTTTGTTTGTATTTCAACGATTCTATTTGCTGCTTCTTCGATTTGTATCGCTAATGGAATAATCTCTTCTCCAACAAGTTTGTTTGCTTGCTCTTCTTGAACCTGTTCTATAATTTGTTCCTTTAAGAAAGTGATAGTAGTTAAAAGTTCCTTGGCTTCTTCATCTTGTATATCTGCTTCAATGCTGTTTATCTGTTCGGTTATCTGATCAAGAGAATTTTCAAGAAACTCCATATTTTCTGTTCCTTCAGATTGCATATCTTTCAAGCTTGCAATGGAGCGAGATGCGTAGAGTTGTATATCTTTAATGCTTGTTAAATTAGTAGTTTGCTGCTCAACTAATTGCGAATAAGAGTTGTTGATTTTATGAATCTGATAGTAAGATAGCGCACTCACCATCCCGATTAGAATAGCGAGTAGTAAAAAGCCGGACATTAATTTCTTTCGAATTGTAATCTTCATATGTAGTTCTCCTTTATGCATTAGCAAATAATGACTATATCTAAGGTTGTATTTTCTAGGGCTCTATTATTACGGAAGAACCTTAAAGGAACCTTAAAGGAACCTTAAAGGTTAATTTGAAGTGTCGACAAAATTCGGGAAGTGACAGGCACCACAAAACTCAATTTTTCTTGAATTTTCCTTCATTATTAGCACAAAGATGTCGATAAAAAGAGTGGAAGATTCTTTTAAAACTAGATGGTGACTAACTTAGTTTGTTTTGTTTTATGTCAGTAATAGATCAAGAAGGATATCTAGAATGTTTAACATAACGGTTTTTAGGGGAATTGACATGAATTTATTTTTTTATTTTCATATTTTTGATATTTCAGTCGTTGCTATATTGGCTATTTTGACGTGTAAGCTGGGGTTTGAATATAGTACAAAAATTAAGCGAGTAACAGATAAAAAAGAAATGAAGAAGAAGTTACTTCTTTTTTCTTTTGTAGTTGGTCTTGGTTTTTGGTCAATCTATACGTATGCATGCTTATCGCTGGATGTACCGATTGTCGCTGAGACAAATTACATATTATTACTACTCGTATTTTTACTATGTTTTCTTGGTGCCTATTTTACGTTATATATGGCAAAGGCTAAGGAATTCAAATGGTGGAAGTATATTATTTCAAGTATTGTCGTTTCCATGATGTTTATTGGAATTACAACAATTGGTTATTGGTGGACATTTCGTGAGTTAATCTACTTTAAGCCCGTTTCGTTTAGCATCTCTTGTCTAATCATAGTTACTTGTATTTTTAAACTTATGAAGTTTTTAAGGCAGATAACAAATGAAGATGAAGAAGTGGTTAAGAAGAGTTGGTTGAATATTGGTGCTATTTTATGTGGGATCTCAATAAGTGGAATCCCTTATCTGCTATTAACATCACTGCTTGATTTCAAAGGTGTTTTACAGTATGAATACAAAGGCTATACCTATTTACTTCCATATTTATATCCAATGCTCTCGAACACTTTATTAATGATACTCCCGGATATTATTTCAGATCGAATGTTGTCAACGACGACAGTTAAATATAAATCTCTTTTCAGCCATAACCCGAATGCTGTTTTTTCTGTTGATTTAAAAGGGAAAATAATGGATGTAAATAAAGAAACATTAAAGTTGGTAGGGTACAGTCGAGAAGAATTAATTGGGAAAGAGCTTTTTTCACTTTTACAACCTAATTTAGATAAACAAGCAATTATCAAGAAAGTAAAATCAGGTAGCATTGAAGATGTTGAAACGGTCATCGTGACAAAAGATCAACGAGCAGTTGATATTAAGATTACAACAATGAGGATCGTTATTAATAATGAAACAATCGGGTATTACGGGATTGCCAAGGATATTACTGAGGAAAAAAAGGCAAAACAAATGATTCATAAGCTGGCTTTTTACGATGAGCTAACAGGTCTATACAATAGAAGAAAGCTAATGGAGATATTAAACCTATGGGCAGCAAACGGTGAAGAGTTTCATATTTTATTATTGGATTTTGATCGTTTTAAACGAATAAATGATAGCTTTGGACATAGCTTCGGTGATTCTTTATTAAAAGAAATTGCTCTCAAGCTTAAACACGTTACAGGGAAAAAAGGTGTTGTCGGAAGGCTTGGAGGAGACGAGTTTCTCATTATGATTCCTTTGACAGAAACTCAAGACGGATATTTAGAGGAACTTGTTGATTGCTTTAGAAAGCCATTGAATGTTGAAGGAGTAGACGTGATATCAACTGCAAGTGTTGGTATCTCCACGCATCCACATCATTCAACTAATATTACGGAGTTAATGAAGTACGCGGATATTGCTATGTACCATACAAAAGAAAATGGATCAAATGGATATTCGTTTTTTTCAGAAAGTATGTTGGAAAATAAATTTAAAAACATTGCCATTGAAAATGAGCTACGCTATGCAATCGATCATAATCAAATATCAGTTTATCTACAGCCGAAATATAATATGGTCAATGGGAGTTAATTGGAGCAGAATCACTTGCTAGATGGAACCACTGTACTCAGGGTATGATTGCTCCAAATATATTTATCCCTTTGGCTGAGGAAATTGGGGAAATTGATCGGCTGGAAAAGAATATGATTAAAGAGGTATGTGGCATACTTTCAAACTGGAAGAAGAAAGGGAAAAGAATTCATCAAACCTCTATTAATATATCTTTACCTACGTTACTACATGATGGTTTTATAAATTTTGTTTCTCATACACTTGTTGAAAACAAATTAGACGGCACTTTTTTGGAGTTTGAAATAACAGAGAGAATTGTGATGAAATATGAGGTTGAGGTAAATAGTCGACTTCAACAATTACGTAATATGGGCATTGAAATAAGCATAGATGACTTTGGAACTGGATATAGTTCACTTAGTTACTTGTACAAGCTAGAAGTGGACCGGTTGAAGATTGATAAGATGTTTGTTGATCAATGTGTGGGAAATTCAGAGGTTGTCTCAACCATTATTTCGATGGCAAAGGCACTAGGATTACAGGTGATTGCTGAAGGTGTTGAGGACGAAGACCAAATAAGAATTCTGAAAAAACTAGGTTGTATCGAGGCCCAAGGATTTTACTTTTCGAGGCCTGTACCACATGGGGAATTTGAAGAGTTGTTGGATGAATACTCTACTGCTGACTTTTAAAGTTGGTAGTAGAGTATTCTTTTTATAAAAGAGTATGAGTGCTTACCCCTTATTATCTCTATACAACTTAAACACCTTCCGAGTTTCATTCAAGTACCGCATAAGTCGATATGGTTTACTTAGTATTCGAATCGGCAGGCTTGCTAGTAATTTACTTAAATCTTCTTTATACTCCTGAGTGATTCTCACTGGCTTTGTGGAAATCCGCTCATACACTTCTTTTTGAAATTCTTTAACAAGATTCATTTTTAACGCTTGTGTACGATGACATTCTTCACATTGAATTCCGTTTATTTTGCTATTAATGTTGTTTCTTACTGTCACCACCCGATATTTGTAGAGTTTCGTCGATTTCAAAGGTTTCGAGTATCGTTAACAGAAAAGTAGATTTTACTAACAAATGATGAAATTTTCTGGAGTAAGAGTAAGCATTATACTACCTTTAGGCAAGATGAATGTGGTAATGTTTCAGAAGATAATAAGTTCAAAGAATAGGTGATTATAAGTGTATGAAAAAGAAATTGTCTATGTTCTTTCTGATTCGGTGGGTGATACAGCAGAGCTGTTGGTCAAAACAGTTGCTGCCCAATTTATCGGAACAGAGTTTAACATTAAAACAATCTCCTATATAGAAAATAAGGAAGAAATAAATGATCTGATTGCTCTCGCGAAGCTAAGCAACTCTATCATTGCCTATGCACTCTTTACTCCGCAATTTAAAAAGCATCTTGATAATCTAGCGAATGAAGAAGACGTTACGGTGATTGACTTAATAAGTCCACTAATGGAGACCTTTTCGAAGTACCTGACAATTCCTATTTTCGTAGAATTGAAGCAATTGAATTTGCTGTGCAATATGACGATGGAAAGGATATGCGTGGAATCAAGGAGGCGGATATCGTTCTCATCGGTGTTTCAAGAACTTTAAAGACACCATTGTCGATGTATTTAGCTCATAGAATGGTTAAAGTAGCAAATATCCCATTAGTCCCTGAGGTTTCTCCTCCTGAAGAACTTTTTAAGTTGTCAGAAGGAAAATGTATTGGATTAACGATGTCACCTGAGAAACTAAGAGAAATAAGGGTAGAAAGATTGAAGCACCTAGGGTTATCTCCGGATTCAAGTTATGCGAAAATTGAACGGATTAAGGAAGAATTGCAATATGCTGAAAAAATAATGGATAATATCGATTGTCCAATTATGGATTTTTCAACTATGGCAATTGAAGAAGCTGCTGAGTGGATTATTAGCAGTATGTCTCATCAGGTCGAGATAATATCAAGCTAAGTAAAAAATCCCTTTACACAGATGAGGGATTTTTTGTTTTTTTCTTAGAGATCATTGGAAGAAATTAAAGCTATTATTCAATATAAATATCATGGTATATTTGTTAATAAACGAATACAACAAACTTATATAATAAAGGCAAATTCATTGAAAGATGGAGACGCAAAGTCACAGACCTAAGGAGTAATCTATGGTGGCTGGATTGCTGATGAGTGGAAGAGCTCTGTGCAGCAATCCTCCGTGTTAATCGGTGGATTTTTTGTCATTTTTCAATAGCCAAACGTAGTTGAGACTTGGACAAGTTTTTGATTAGGAATATTGTCTCGTTACTTGTGGTATTGAGACAAGAATAGGCTTAAGAAGAGAGGTGTTGTCTCGATACACAAGGAATCGGGACAAGAACAAGCTTAAGAAGAGAGGTCCTGTCCCGATACACA
>NZ_NUMC01000049.1:63385-71355 GCF_002577655.1 Bacillus sp. AFS040349
GAAAGGTCCTGTCCCGATACTCACTAATTTTCATAGAAAGATAGCAACAAGGAGGATATCATGAGATTTATTGATATAGAGGATTACAACCCACAGGCCATGCAATTGGCAATGCCTGTTTATGATCGGATGAGACGGATCCTTTTAGCAGCAGGACGTACAATTCATCCTAACTATTTGGAACGTATTAAAGAAATTGGAGTAACAACTCTTGTGGTAGAAGATGCTGAGTCATTTGGAATTACATTGGATGAAATGCTGGACATGCCAACTTGGATGGATATAATTGCTGTTGTGCAAGAAGCATTTGAAGATGTGAAAAAAGGAAAAAGATTAAATGTTGTAGCTATTCAAAAAGCTGCCATGACTCTTATCCATGAAGTAAATGCTCTTAAAACGATCATTTTAATTCCAACAACCTCTATTTCAGAAGGATTGGAGAAATATGCTCACTCTGTAAACGTAGCATTGTTATGTTTACAAATATCAAAGCAAATGAGTTATTCTCCTGTTCAGTTAAGAGATCTTGCCATAGGGGCGTTGCTGCATGATATCGGAAAGGCTGTAACAGATCAAGAAGCAGAACATCCTGCAAAAGGCTTTGAGGTGATTAAGGAAAGTCGCGAAATTAGTTTACTATCTGCTCATGTTGCTTTTCAACATCATGAGCTATTAAATGGAAAAGGCTATCCTAGGGGACTTAAGGACAAAGAAGTATTAGAATTTCCGCAAATTTGTGGGATAGCAAACTTGTATGATCGTATGCTTTCAAATCAAAAACTGCCTCCACATGAAGCGTTAGAATTGATTATGACAAAAAGTGATGATGAATATTCTCACAAAGTAGTTCAGGCATTTGTGAACAGTGTTCCTTCTTATCTACCAGGTACAAAAGTGGAGCTCTATACAGGTGAGCAGGCGATTGTGATAGGAATAAAAACTCATTTACAACGACCAGTTATTCGCTTTTTAGAAAGTGGAAAAGAATTGAATCTTGCAGAAAATCCTTCGGTTTTAATATCAAAAGTTATTAATTAGTGGAAAAGCCCAGAGTCAAACGTAGACTCTGGGCTTTTTTGGCTTACAAAAATGATATAACGCAAGAAAGAGAGGGATTGTTTCATAAAAACAAGAAAGTTCAAAAAGAGATGAAGATTTTGTTAACAATGTAAATGATTGGATATATAGGTATTTTCATATAATATACTAGGGCGAAAGGAGGGTAGAAAAATTTATTTGAAAATTTTTAGGAGGAATGTTGAGTGTGGAAGTAAACGTAAATAATAACCTAAGGATCATGAAGAGAACTAGAAAAAGCAGAAAATTAGATGTGTTTGTTATTATTTTTTCTTTCTTAGTTATTGGGGGTGCAGTATATCTTACTAGCGGCAATACTGGTGGAAGTGCCCCAACAGGCTTTGAGAGGATCGAAGAGTTGACGGTTGAGGAAACAATGAACAGAGCAAACCTAGATATTCCTGAGCTAAAAGAACTTCCATTTACACCAAGTAAAGAAGAAGGCACCTTACTTATCACGAAATTTGGTGGTAATCAGGAACATCATCGGGTAGAGTTACATTTTATCAACGAAGAAACAAATGAGGAATTATATTATATTGCTTCTCAGAAAGAACAGGACTTATTAGAGTATGAGCAGTTACAAGTGGAAGAAATGGAGCTTGCTAATAAAAGAATGGGAAAATATGCTGAATTGGATATTGGAGAAGGCATAGAGTGTTTGGAAAATGGAGCTGTGTATGGACTATATCATCATATGTTAAAAGGTCAGGAACCATTAGGAGCTGATGTGATGGTTGAAATGGCTAATTCTTTAAAGTAATTCACATGAAAATGAATGCGTTTTCAAAGGAGTGGATCTGATAAATTCCCATCAGGTTCATTCCTTTTTAAATGAAGAAAATTTTAAAAAAGTTAATAGAATAAAGTGTTTTCGACAATATTAGCTATTGACAAACCAATAACAACTCTTTCCAAAATTAATTCTGTCAACATTGTGTCAGACAAAATATAGTTTAGTTTAAATTGTTTTGTTGTTGTAATCGCTTTATTATTAAAACAAGAAAGTACACATATTACAAAGAGGTGACAATATAATGGAAACGACTCAAAACAAGGGCGATTTTCGTGTTAAAGTTCAACGTTTTGGTAGTTATTTAAGTGGCATGATTATGCCAAATATAGGTGCATTTATTGCATGGGGTATTATTACAGCTTTATTCATTCCTACAGGTTGGGTACCAAATGAAACATTAGGGGCTTTAGTTGGTCCAATGATCACATATCTTCTTCCACTATTAATTGGTTACACTGGTGGTAAGATGATCTATGACGTACGTGGTGGTGTCGTTGGTGCGACAGCTACAATGGGGGTTATCGTTGGTGCGGATATCCCGATGTTTTTAGGTGCAATGGTTATGGGTCCACTTGGTGGATATTTAATCAAAAAGGTTGATGGACTATTTAAAGATCGAGTTCGTCAAGGCTTTGAAATGTTAGTAAACAACTTTACAGCTGGAATTTTAGGTGCCATTTTAACGATTATTGCCTTACTAGGTATTGGTCCAGTTGTTGAAGGGTTAAACAAAGTATTAGCAGGTGCGGTTCAAGGTATTTTTGATGCAGGCTTACTTCCATTAGCAAGTATTTTCATTGAGCCGGCAAAAGTTTTATTCCTTAACAATGCAATTAACCACGGTATTTTAAGTCCGATTGGTATTGAGCAAGCAGCAAGTGCTGGTAAATCTGTTTTATTCTTACTTGAATCAAACCCTGGTCCTGGTTTAGGTATTCTTTTAGCTTATATGTTCTTTGGCAGAGGTTCAGCGAAACAAACAGCTCCTGGTGCAGTGATTATTCACTTCCTTGGTGGTATTCATGAGATTTACTTCCCGTATATCTTAATGAAGCCTATGTTACTTCTTGCAGCAATCGCTGGTGGAATTAGTGGTGTATTCACATTCACAGTTTTCAACGCAGGTCTAGTAGCAAGTCCATCTCCAGGTAGTATTATTGCATTACTTGCAATGACGCCAAAAGGTGGCTACGTAGGAGTTCTTCTTGGTGTAATTGTAGCAGCAGCAGTATCTTTCTTAGTTGCATCACTTATCTTGAAAACAAGTAAGCAAAAAGATGAAGACTTAACAGCAGCTACTGAAAAAATGGAAGCAATGAAAGGTAAAAAGAGCTCTGTAAGTGGTAACTTAACAGGTGCTGAAGTAACAACTGAAGCAACTTCAACTGAAGAGTTTGATTTTGGCAATGTGAAAAAAGTCATCTTCGCATGTGACGCAGGAATGGGTTCAAGTGCGATGGGTGCCTCAATTTTAAGAAATAAAGTAAAAAAAGCAGACATTGAAGGTGTTGACGTAACGAACACATCTATCAATAACATCCCAGCTGATGCAGACATCGTTATTTCTCACAAAGACTTAACAGATCGTGCAAAAGCGAAGTTGCCAACTGCTTATCACGTATCAGTTGATAATTTCTTAAACAGTCCGAAATATGATGAGATTGTTGAAAAGTTAAAATAATTAGGGAGGATGCGATTACTTTGGGTAGCGCATCCTTTTTATACTTTTAGGTGTGAAATGTTGGGGGGGCGGCGCGGAAGTTATCGGGAATTGTCTAATCGAAGATCAATTTTGATAATCGAAGATAAACATTCATAAACCGCAGATAAGCAGCATTTTTGAAGCAGTATGCAGGAATATGAAGTTGGGCAAGGTACATATAAAACAAGCATTTATTCACTAATTAAATAATGTCATCATCATACCTGAAAAAATTGCTTTTTCTATCTTTTGAAACTACATACTAGCTACATTTATAATTAAACTATGTCAATAACTCATGTTGAAACGAGTTGATGAGAATGATTGTTTCCGCTAGGGAGCGCCTTATTCTTCAATATTTAATTGAAGAAGCAAATCAGGAAGTGACGATTAAGGAGCTTGCTGACATAATTGATGTAAGTGAAAGAACAATACATAGAGATCTGAATAATATTGAGTCTGTGTTACAAGACTTCAAACTCCAGTTGGTAAAGCGAGCTGGAATTGGAATTAAAATTACTGGAGATGAAAGTTGTCTTCATGAATTAAGAGTTTCAATTCAAAAGCAGGATTATAAGGAATACACACCTGACGAGCGAATGATGGTTGCACTTTGTACATTATTAGATCATCAGGAGCCAATAAAACTTCAATCATTGGCGAACGATCTTGGAGTGACAACGGCAACAATCAGTCATGATCTTGATAAATTAGAGCCATTTGTGCAGGAATATGGATTGAACTTAATTCGAAGAAGAGGTTATGGAATAGAGATAACCGGAGCGGAAGAAGCAAAGCGTAAGGCAATCACTAGCTTGATTTCTAACCGGTTTGATGTTCCTGACTTTTTACGAATGGTTCGAGAAAATATTGAAAGAAAATCTACGAATAAAATTGATTCCATTTCAGAGCGACTGCTAGGTCTCGTTCAAAAAGAAAAACTTATAATAATAGAAAATCTAATTAATACGATTAATTCACGCTTGCCATATCCATTAGCCGATAGCTCCTATGTTGGATTAGTTGTACACCTTGCACTTGCGATTGAACGAATTCAACGTGGTGAAAACATTACGATAAAACGCGAATATCTCGATCAACTGAAGGAATCCCGTGAGTTTGCTTTTGCGAATGAAATTGCGATGAAGCTTGAAGAAACCTTTAATATTGATATCCCTGAAGATGAAAAAGGGTATATTACGATGCATCTAAGGGGGGCAAAGCTTCGATTTGAAGGTAAGATGGATATCCAGAATGAAAATGTCGAGATTGCCTATCTTGTGCAAAGATTGATTGAGCAGGTTGAAAAGCTTACAGGCAAGGGGTTAAAGCATGATCAGTCTCTATTTCAAGGCTTGCTAGCCCATCTTCAGCCCGCAATTTATCGGCTAAAACAGGGGATGAAAATTACTAATCCACTTCTTCAAGAAATTAAGCGAGACTATCAAGAGCTTTTTCGCGTTGTTCAAAAAGCTGTAAGTGTAAGTCTTCCGTTTGAAAAGGTGCCTGATGAAGAGATTGGATATTTAGTTTTGCACTTTGGGGCAGCCCTAAATAAACGAAAAACCGTGAAAAAATTAAAGGCATTAATTATTTGCTCAAGTGGTATAGGAACATCAAAGATGCTTGCCACACAGATTAACAATCAATTTCCGCATATTGCGGAGCTTAAGAACATATCTGCATTTGAATTGAGAGATATTAATGTTAGTGAGTATGATCTGATTCTTTCTACCATTCCTATAGAAGACATTTCAAGTGATTATTTGCTTGTTAGCCCAATACTAACAACAGATGAATTAAATAAAATAAAAGATTATATTGAAGAGAAAGGTTTAGAAATAGCAACAAGTCCAAGTTTTTATGAGGAATTGAAAGACGAGGAAGAGCTAACATTAACCTTTGATCAGTATCAACAGTTTACGAGAAAGTCACACATTTTACTAAAACTTTTAGAGGAATTAGAAGTTTTTGAAATGAAAAATACAGAACATCTAAGGTCAATCCTGGTACCTGTTAGTGAGAGGTTAAAAGAAAAAGGGTTCGTTCATAATGAGAACGATATTGTGGAAGCTTTGCTACTGCGAGAACATGTTGGTGGGCTAGCGATACCTGAAACAAACCTAGCTTTATTTCATGCCAGAAGCGAGACAGTTGTCCGACCAGGCTTTCATGTTCTTAACCTCCATCTCCCGGTCATGTTACGGGCGATGGACAATGAAATGCTCGAGGTTTCAAGAATTCTTTTACTCATTGCGCCTGAACATGCAGATGCTGAGGATTTGGAGATTATGAGCTTTATCAGTGCAAGCATTATTGAATCACAAGAAAGTATTACCATGTTTGAAACGGCTGCGAAAAGTAGTCTTATTCAATATATTAGTCAAAAATATTTTACAAACTTTGTTCAAAACCTAAGGAGTGTTCATTAATGAGTATTTTAAACCAAGAAAATATCATATTAAATCAACAATATAGCGATAAAACAGAGGCAATTAAAGCAACAGGTCAGATCTTAGTAGACAAAGGGTATGTAGAGCCTGCTTATATCGAAGCCATGTTACAAAGAGAAGAATTATCTTCAACGTTCATGGGTAACTTTGTTGCCATTCCACACGGAACAGAAGAAGCAAAATCAGCTGTTCTTAACTCAGGTTTATCTGTTATTCAAGTACCTGGTGGGGTTGACTTCGGCAATGGTAACACAGTAAAACTTCTAATCGGAATCGCAGGTAAAGGCGACGAGCACTTAGACATTCTTTCTAAAATTGCCATTGTTCTTTCTGAGGAAGAAAATGTTGAAAAACTTGTTCAAGCACAAACGAAAGAGGAAATCATTCAACTTCTTAGCGAGGTGAACTAACTTGAAGGCGATTCACTTTGGTGCCGGTAATATCGGACGCGGCTTTATCGGCCTACTTCTTCATCAATCTGGCTATTCTGTTAAATTTGTGGATGTAAATGAAGCATTGATCGATGAATTAAATAAGGAGAAATCATATCGTGTGATGCTAGCAAACGAAGAAAAACAGGAAACTGTTGTTGAAGGAGTTTCAGGCATTAACAGTCAGCAATCTCCAGATGCAGCTGTGGAATCAATATCAACAGCTGATATCGTAACAACTGCAGTTGGTCCACATATCTTAAAATTTGTGGCCCCTTTAATTGCAGAAGGCTTGAAAAAACGTAAGGAAATCGGTGGGGTAGCACTTAACATCATTGCTTGTGAAAACATGGTTGGTGGAAGCAGTGAGCTTAAAAAGCATGTGTTAGAAAAGCTGAATGAAGAAGAACAAGCATGGGTGGAAGAACATATCGGCTTCCCGAACTCTGCAGTAGATCGTATCGTACCAAATCAAAACAACGAACGTCTTTTAGATGTCCTTGTTGAGCCATTCCATGAATGGGTGATTGATTCTACACAAATCAAGGGTGTACAGCCGAAAATTGAGGAAGCACTTTTCGTTGAAAACCTTTCAGCATATATTGAACGTAAACTGTTTACGGTGAACACAGGGCATGCTGCAACTGCTTATTTAGGTAACTTGGCAGGTCTTAACACCATTGCTGAAACAATTGCGAACGACAATGTGAAAAAAGATGTATTAGGAACACTTGGTGAAACAGGTAAGGTGCTAGTGTCAAAATACGGTTTTGACGCAGATCAGCATCAAACGTACATTGAGAAAATCATCGGTCGCTTTGCCAACCCATATATTGTCGATGATGTTCAGCGTGTTGGAAGAGCACCAATTCGTAAGCTTGGACCGAAAGACCGACTTGTGGCACCAGCATTAGAATTCTTAAATGAATTCAATGAAGTGCCAGAGAACCTTGTAAAGATTATGGCAGCGGCATTACAATTCGTATCAGAAGAAGATCAGGAATCTTTAGAGCTGAAACAAAAAATAGAAGAAAAAGGTGCAGCAGCTGCATTTAGTGAAATTGCAGGCTTAGCTATGGATCACCCATTGGTTGAGAAGGTAGCGGAGAAATTTTAATCGTATTTTGAAAAAGTAAGTGTCGCCACTTGAAGATGGCGACACTTTTTTGTCTTTTGGAGATGTTTATTCTTGTTGAATGATTAATTTTTTATTCCGATTCTGGCGGTATCGGGACAAACGCTAGTGCTACGAGTGGATTTCTGTCCCGATACAGGGGGTATTGGGACAAACGCCAGAGCTATGAGTGGATTTCTGTCCCGATTCAGGAGGTATTGGGACAAACGCTAGTGCTATGAGTGAATTTCTGTCCCGATTCAGGAGGTATTGGGACAAACGCCAGAGCTATGAGTGGATTTCTGTCCCGATACAGGGGGGATTGGGATAAACGCCAGAGCTATGAGTGGATTTCTGTCCCGATTCGGAGGGTATATGGACAAACGCCAGAGCTATG
>NZ_NUMC01000004.1:0-2929 GCF_002577655.1 Bacillus sp. AFS040349
TAGGTTAAGTCCTCGATCGATTAGTATCAGTCAGCTCCACACGTCACCGCGCTTCCACCTCTGACCTATCAACCTGATCATCTTTCAGGGATCTTACTCACTAATGTGATGGGAAATCTCATCTTGAGGGGGGCTTCATGCTTAGATGCTTTCAGCACTTATCCCTTCCGCACATAGCTACCCAGCTATGCCTTTGGCAAGACAACTGGTACACCAGCGGTGCGTCCATCCCGGTCCTCTCGTACTAAGGACAGCTCCTCTCAAATTTCCTACGCCCACGACGGATAGGGACCGAACTGTCTCACGACGTTCTGAACCCAGCTCGCGTACCGCTTTAATGGGCGAACAGCCCAACCCTTGGGACCGACTACAGCCCCAGGATGCGATGAGCCGACATCGAGGTGCCAAACCTCCCCGTCGATGTGGACTCTTGGGGGAGATAAGCCTGTTATCCCCGGGGTAGCTTTTATCCGTTGAGCGATGGCCCTTCCATGCGGAACCACCGGATCACTAAGCCCGACTTTCGTCCCTGCTCGACTTGTAGGTCTCGCAGTCAAGCTCCCTTGTGCCTTTACACTCTACGAATGATTTCCAACCATTCTGAGGGAACCTTTGGGCGCCTCCGTTACATTTTAGGAGGCGACCGCCCCAGTCAAACTGCCCACCTGACACTGTCTCCCAGCCCGATCAGGGCTGTGGGTTAGAATTTCAATACAGCCAGGGTAGTATCCCACCGACGCCTCCACCGAAGCTAGCGCTCCGGCTTCTCAGGCTCCTACCTATCCTGTACAAGCTGTACCAAAATTCAATATCAGGCTACAGTAAAGCTCCACGGGGTCTTTCCGTCCTGTCGCGGGTAACCTGCATCTTCACAGGTACTATAATTTCACCGAGTCTCTCGTTGAGACAGTGCCCAGATCGTTACGCCTTTCGTGCGGGTCGGAACTTACCCGACAAGGAATTTCGCTACCTTAGGACCGTTATAGTTACGGCCGCCGTTTACTGGGGCTTCGGTTCAAAGCTTCGCTTGCGCTAACCTCTCCCCTTAACCTTCCAGCACCGGGCAGGCGTCAGCCCCTATACTTCGCCTTGCGGCTTCGCAGAGACCTGTGTTTTTGCTAAACAGTCGCCTGGGCCTATTCACTGCGGCTTTTCCGGGCTATTCACCCTAAAAAGCACCCCTTCTCCCGAAGTTACGGGGTCATTTTGCCGAGTTCCTTAACGAGAGTTCTCTCGCTCACCTTAGGATTCTCTCCTCGCCTACCTGTGTCGGTTTGCGGTACGGGCACCTCTCACCTCGCTAGAGGCTTTTCTTGGCAGTGTGGAATCAGGAACTTCGGTACTATAGTTCCCTCGCCATCACAGCTCAGCCTTCGCGACAACGGGATTTGCCTCGTTGTCAGCCTAACTGCTTGGACGCGCATATCCAACAGCGCGCTTACCCTATCCTTCTGCGTCCCCCCATTGCTCAAATGGTGAGGAGGTGGTACAGGAATTTCAACCTGTTGGCCATCGCCTACGCCTTTCGGCCTCGGCTTAGGTCCCGACTAACCCTGAGCGGACGAGCCTTCCTCAGGAAACCTTAGGCATTCGGTGGAGGGGATTCTCACCCCTCTTTCGCTACTCATACCGGCATTCTCACTTCTAAGCGCTCCACCAGTCCTTACGGTCTGGCTTCACAGCCCTTAGAACGCTCTCCTACCACTGTTCTAAAAGAACAGTCCACAGCTTCGGTGATACGTTTAGCCCCGGTACATTTTCGGCGCAGAGTCACTCGACCAGTGAGCTATTACGCACTCTTTAAATGGTGGCTGCTTCTAAGCCAACATCCTGGTTGTCTAAGCAACTCCACATCCTTTTCCACTTAACGTATACTTTGGGACCTTAGCTGGTGGTCTGGGCTGTTTCCCTCTTGACTACGGATCTTATCACTCGCAGTCTGACTCCTGAACATAAGTCTTTGGCATTCGGAGTTTGACTGAATTCGGTAACCCGATGGGGGCCCCTAGTCCAATCAGTGCTCTACCTCCAAGACTCTCATTTCAAGGCTAGCCCTAAAGCTATTTCGGAGAGAACCAGCTATCTCCAAGTTCGATTGGAATTTCTCCGCTACCCACACCTCATCCCCGCACTTTTCAACGTGCGTGGGTTCGGGCCTCCATTCAGTGTTACCTGAACTTCACCCTGGACATGGGTAGATCACCTGGTTTCGGGTCTACGACCACGTACTTATTCGCCCTATTCAGACTCGCTTTCGCTGCGGCTCCGTCTTATCAACTTAACCTTGCACGGGATCGTAACTCGCCGGTTCATTCTACAAAAGGCACGCCATTACCCNNGGGCTTTGACTACTTGTAGGCACACGGTTTCAGGATCTCTTTCACTCCCCTTCCGGGGTGCTTTTCACCTTTCCCTCACGGTACTGGTTCACTATCGGTCACTAGGGAGTATTTAGCCTTGGGAGATGGTCCTCCCTGCTTCCGACGGGATTTCACGTGTCCCGCCGTACTCAGGATCCACTCTGGAGGGAACGAAGTTTCAACTACAGGGTTGTTACCTTCTTTGACGGGCCTTTCCAGACCTCTTCATTTACTCCGTTCCTTTGTAACTCCGTACATGAGTGTCCTACAACCCCAAGAGGCAAGCCTCTTGGTTTGGGCTTCTTCCGTTTCGCTCGCCGCTACTCAGGAAATCGCGTTTGCTTTCTCTTCCTCCGGGTACTTAGATGTTTCAGTTCCCCGGGTCTGCCTTTAATACCCTATGTATTCAGGTAAAAATACTACTCCATTACGAGCAGTGGGTTTCCCCATTCGGAAATCTCCGGATCAAAGCTTACTTACAGCTCCCCGAAGCATATCGGTGTTAGTACCGTCCTTCATCGGCTCCTAGTGCCAAGGCATCCACCGTGCGCCCTTAACAACTTAACCTT
>NZ_NUMC01000050.1:0-69375 GCF_002577655.1 Bacillus sp. AFS040349
AACTTTTTGGGTTCAGTTCATAATATTGGTGGCTTTTTTATTTCCGTAATACAAGGAAAAGAGAAAAAAGTAAACTCCACATGAGCATGCTTATACATTAACATGGTAAACTAATGACAATGATTTTATATGTGTGGTGGAAAGATGGCGGAGCAACCTGTAAATCAAAGAAGAATTATTTTACATGTTGATATGAACAGCTTTTATGCTTCAGTAGAAATGGCATTTGATCCCTCTCTTAATGGAAAGCCTTTAGCAATTGCAGGGAATGTTGAGGAACGAAAAGGAATTATAGTTACATGCAGCTACGAAGCGCGTTCAAAAGGTGTAAAAGCTACTATGCCTCTTTGGCAAGCTCGTAAGCTTTGCCCTGAGTTAATTGTAAGAAAACCAAACTTTGATCGATATCGAACAGCATCTCGTGCAATGTTTGAACTATTAAGGGAATATACAGAATTAGTAGAACCTGTTTCAATTGATGAAGGTTATATGGATTTAAGTGAATTTCCTGGGTCAAAGCCACTCGAGATGGCAAGTTCTATTCGAAATAGGCTGTTGGAGGAATTGCTGCTACCTTGTAGTATTGGAATTGCTCCAAATAAGTTTCTAGCTAAAATGGCATCAAATATGAAAAAGCCACTTGGAATTACGATTTTAAGAAAAAGAGATTTACCGAATAGATTATGGCCTCTAGCTGCATATGAAATGCATGGTATTGGTGAAAAAACGGCCGAAAAACTTAGAACTATAGGAATTCATACTATTTATGATTTAGCACATGCTGATATAGGAGAAGTAAAAAGCTTACTTGGTATTAACGGGGAACGTCTTATCCAACGAGCGAACGGAGTTGATTTAAGGGAAGTTAATCCCAACTCAATTTATGATTTTAAGAGCATTGGTAATTCAACTACGCTGTCTAAGAATACGACGAATGAAACCCAAATCAATGAAGTGTTAAGAAAGTTAGCTCATTCTGTATCTCTTCGAATGAAGAGGAAAGAAGTTTTGGCCAACAAAATTTTTGTCACGATTCGTTACGGTAACTTAAAAACAATTACTAGAAGTAAAACAATGAAAAACCCTATTGGGGAAGAGAATGACCTTTACCATGAAGCCAAAGATCTCTTTTTCACTCACTGGAATGAAGAGCCGATTCGGTTACTTGGTATTACTGGGCAGGATTTAGTTGAAAGGGAAGATGCAGTAAAGCAGCTGGATTTGTTCTCTTTTGAAAATGATGCAAAAGACGAGCCGATACTTTCCGTTATTGATCAGATCAATCAAAAATATGGAAGTCAGCTTATAAAGCGAGGTGTAAAAGGAAAACAAGAGGAGCCTGGAACACCAGGAATAAGCTTTAATAAAGATTTTTTGAGATAGTAAACGATTACATAAGGTGAGTCACTTGAAATGTAACTGAAAAATGTGGTATTTTCAAAGTTGAAGTTAAATGAAATAATTCGAATAATGTGTCAATTTAGCATTTATTGGCGGAAAACTAAACTTTTTTTGTTATTATAGTAATTGGATAATGTTTAGTTTTACATACTATAAGGATTAGAAGGGACGTAAGAGAATGTCGAAACAACAAATTGGTGTTATTGGTTTGGCTGTAATGGGTAAAAACTTAGCTTTAAATATTGAAAGTCGTGGATTTTCAGTATCTGTTTTCAACCGTTCAGCAGAAAAAACTGAGGAATTTTTAACAGAAGCAAAAGGGAAAAACGTGGTGGGTACATACAGCATTGAAGAATTTGTTCAATCATTAGAAACTCCACGTAAAATTCTTTTAATGGTTAAAGCTGGTGTACCAACAGATGCAACAATTGAACAGCTTCTACCACATCTTGATAAAGGTGATATCTTAATCGACGGTGGTAACACATTATATACAGATACACAACGTCGTAACAAAGAACTAGCTGAAAGTGGAATCCATTTCATAGGTACAGGTGTTTCTGGTGGAGAA
This sequence comes from Bacillus sp. AFS040349, assembly GCF_002577655.1. Classification (NCBI taxonomy): domain Bacteria; kingdom Bacillati; phylum Bacillota; class Bacilli; order Caryophanales; family Bacillaceae; genus Bacillus; species Bacillus sp. AFS040349. The sequence continues at coordinate 1,973 of NZ_NUMC01000050.1, forward strand.
GAAGGCGCATTAAAAGGACCTTCTATCATGCCTGGTGGCCAAAAAGAAGCGTTTGATTTAGTTCAACCAATTCTTGAAGCTATTTCTGCAAAAGTAAATGGTGATCCTTGCTGTACTTATATTGGTCCAGATGGAGCTGGACATTATGTGAAAATGGTTCATAATGGGATTGAGTATGGAGATATGCAGTTAATATCTGAAGCATATTTCTTATTGAAAAATGTATTAGGTTTAACAGCAGACGAGCTTCACGAAGTATTTGCTGAGTGGAACAAAGGTGAGCTTGACAGTTACTTAATTGAAATTACAGCAGATATTTTCACAAAGAAAGATGACGAAACTGGAAAACCTCTAGTTGACGTTATTCTTGATACAGCTGGTCAAAAAGGAACAGGTAAATGGACGAGTAAGAGTGCTCTAGATCTAGGTGTACCTCTTCCAATTATTACTGAATCTGTATTTGCTCGTTTCATTTCGGCTATGAAAGAAGAGCGTCAAAAAGCAAGTAAAATTCTTTCAGGTCCGGCTGCAAAAAAATATGAGGGTAATAAAGAAGAGCTTATTGAAGCGGTTCGCAGAGCTTTATATATGAGTAAGATTGTTTCTTATGCTCAAGGTTTTGCTCAAATGAGAGCAGCTTCTGAAGAGTATAACTGGGATTTAAAATATGGTGATATTGCAATGATCTTCCGTGGTGGATGTATTATCCGTGCAGCTTTCCTACAAAAAATTAAAGATGCATATGATAAAGAGCCACAATTAGCGAATCTGTTACTAGATGACTATTTCAAAGAAATTGTTGAAGGGTACCAAGGTGCACTTCGTCAAATCTTAACAGTAGCAATCGAAAATGGAGTTCCAGTACCATGCTTCTCATCTGCACTTGCTTATTATGACAGCTATCGTACAGAAACACTTCCAGCGAACCTTTTACAAGCACAACGTGACTACTTTGGTGCTCATACGTATCAACGTGTTGATAAAGAAGGTATTTTCCATACTGAGTGGATGGAAAAATAATAGTTGTAAACAAAAAGACAGAGTCCGCTCTGTCTTTTTTCGTTACTTAAAAATCTTATATCCTACATAATGTAAGCCTTTACATTATGTAATGACCATGGTATATTCATGTAGCGAGTTATCTTTGTAAGATATATTCGTTTCTTTAAAACTTACATAGGAGTTGATGGTATAAGTGGAAAAATATTTTGATTTTTATCCAAAACGCGTACCGAAAGAACTAACACTCCCAGAAACAACCCTCATTGAAAACTTAGAAATATCTTCAAGACGTTATCCTGACAAAACTGCCCTTAATTATTATGGAAAAAGAATTTCGTATCGAGAACTATATTCAGAGGTTCTTAGTTTAGCTGGATATCTTCAAGCAAACGATGTGAAAAAAGGAGATCGTGTTCTCCTTTACATGCAAAACTCTCCACAATGGATTATTTCATTTTATGCAATTGCTCGAGCAGGAGCAGTCGTAATTCCAATAAACCCCATGAATACAAGTGAAGAATTAGCCTTTTATGTAAGTGATTGTGAAATAAAAACCGCTATTATCTCGCAGGAGCTTTTTGAAAATGTCCGAGCATTAATTAGCAAAAGCACAATCGAGCATGTTGTTGTAGGAACATACTCTGATTACATCGATTCGGAAACAAATTTGAATCTTCCACAAGAGGTTTGTGCTCTTCGTCAGGAACTTCCACCAGAATATACTCCATGGCACAAAGCTCTCTCGGCTAGATATTCACCTAAAGCAGTTGACGCAAGTGCTGATGACTTAGTTGTTATGCCCTATACATCTGGCACAACTGGTACTCCAAAGGGATGTATGCATACCCATAAAACGGTCCAAGCAAATATTATTACTGTTGGTGTATGGCAAAGTGTAACAAGCGAATCTGTCCATTTATTAACCCTTCCGTTATTTCATGTAACAGGTATGCTACATAGTTGTCATGGTCCGTTATCAGGTGGTTGCGAAATCGTCATTATGACAAGATGGGACAGAGAACTTGCAAGGATACTAATCGAACGAAACGGTGTTACACATTGGACGAATATAAGTACAATGTTAATAGACTTTTTGGCAAACCCTAATCTTATCAAAGATTCTCTTAAAACGTTGGAGGTGATCGGTGGCGGCGGTGCTCCTTTACCTGAGGCTGTTGGAGAGAAATTATATAATCTAGCCGGTATTAGATATGCAGAAGGTTATGGGCTTTCTGAAACAATTGCTCACACTCACTTTAACCCACCAGATCGCCCAAAGTTACAATGTCTTGGTATTCCATCTCCAAATACTCAATCCAAAATCATAGATCCACTCACTTTACAAGAACTAGGACCAAATCAAGAAGGAGAGATTGTTGTAAGGGGTCCTCAGGTATTTAAAGGGTACTATAAGCGGCCAGAAGAGAATGTTAATGCGTTTATAACCATTGAAGGTAAAACGTTCTTTAGAACGGGTGATATCGCAAAATACGACGATGAGGGCTATTATTTTATCGTAGATCGTATTAAGAGAATGATTAATGCATCAGGGTTTAAAGTGTGGCCAACTGAAGTTGAATCAAAACTTTATAACCACCCTGCTGTCCAACAGGCTTGTGTTGTTGGTGTTCCTGATGAAAGAAAGGGTGAGCAGGTTAAGGCATTCATTGTTTTAAATGAAGAAAATAAGGGCAAAGTCACCGAACAAGAAATTATTGATTGGTCTAAAACACAATTGGCTGCTTATAAGTATCCTAGAGTGATAGAATTCAGAGACAAACTCCCGACAACTAGCAGTGGAAAGTTATTATGGAGAAAACTGCAGGAAGAAGAAAGAAACAAGTTAGTGGCGGGAGGAGAAAAATGATGATGAAGGTTGAGACGGTAACAGGCCTTATAGCCTTGGAGCAGCTGGGGAAAACATTAAGTCATGAGCATTTTGTTTTTGGGTATCCCGGTTATAGTGGTGATAGTACGTTAGGTAGATTTGATTATAACCATGCTTTAACAATTGGTATACAAGTAGCAGAAAAGATCATGAAACATGGTGTGAAAACAGTTCTTGATCCAACACCTAATGAGTGTGGCAGAAATGTTCGTTTACTAAGAGATATATCCATTCAAACAGGCCTTCAAATTGTATGTGGAACAGGTTTTTATTATGAAGGAGAAGGCGCGACCCCATATTTTAAAGCTCGTGCAGCGTTAGGTCCTGCAGAAGAGGAAATATATGAAATGTTTCTAACAGAGCTTCAAAATGGAATAGAGGATACTGGAATAAAGCCTGGGTTTATTAAACTTGCATCAAGTAAAAATGTGATAACAGACTACGAAAAAATGTTTTTTAGGGCAGCAGCTAGAGCACACAAAGAAACAGGAACCATTATTTTAACTCATACTCAGGAGGGGACTATGGGTCCTGAACAAGCTGATCTTTTAATAGAGCTCGGTGTTGATCCAGATTGTGTGGTTATAGGACATATGTGTGGAAATACAGACGTGGAGTATCATAGACGAACTCTGGAAAAGGGTGTGCGCATTGGTTTTGACCGAATTGGACTTCAAGGGCTTGCAGGATGTCCTACAGATCAAGAAAGATTGGCTGTACTTGTTGAGTTATTAAAGGAGGGCTATGAAAACAGAATCTTCTTAGCGCATGATTCAGTTAACATTTGGTTAGGGAGAGAGTTGGCTGTTCCGGAAGCAGCAATACCTTCAATCGTAAATTGGCATCCGACACATATTTTTGAGAATATTGTTCCACAGCTAAGATCTTATGGAATTACTGAACAGCAGTTGGAGATTTTGTTTACTGAAAACATCAAATCGTTATTTTCGACCTCATCAAAATTTGCAAAAAAATGATAAAACTATAAAAGGAGCTGCTATTTATAGTAGCAGCTCAAATTAAGGAGATTTAAGGTTTGCTTCTTACACAATCTATTTTATTCAAACAAGTTTTAATTCGTATGAGGCAAATAGACGAGCTCATTCGCACATTTTTGTTGTACGAGTGCGATATAAATTACGCTTCTACTATTTTCTGTACATAGAAAAGCCGATTAGATTTATCTTAATCGGCCTTTACTATTTCTTATGATAAAATTTTGGGATCGATTCCAGGTCATCTCATCCTGTTTTAGTTAACAGGCCACCACTGATTTCCATCTTCTTTCAAAAGATCATCTGCTTCTTTAGGTCCCATTGATCCAGAAGGATAGCTTGCAATAGCAGCTTTACCTTTTGTCCATGCTTCTGAAATTGGATCTACAAAGCTCCATGATAAAGCTACTTCGTCCCAATGAGTGAAGTTAGTGGCGTCCCCACGCATGCAGTCATAAATTAATTTTTCATATGCTTCCGGTGTATTAATTCCATCAAGGAAATTATTTGATAAATCAAGCTTAACTGGTTTTGAGATGCCAGATTCATCTTCATCCTTTTTCGCATTTAACTGAAGAGTAATTCCTTCTTCAGGTTGAATGTGAATGATTAACAAGTTAGGTGGAACAGTTTCACCTTTTTTGTAATATAAATTCATTGGAATATCTTTAAATTGAACAACAATTTTTGTTGATTTTGCAGCCATTCGTTTACCAGTTCTAATATAGAAAGGAACACCGGCCCATCTAAAGTTATCAATTAATAATTTTCCTGCAACATAAGTTTCAGTTTGAGAATTATCATCTACATTATTTTCATCACGATACGCAACCAGCTGTTTATCTTCAAGCTGACCTGCACCATATTGACCTCTAACAAAGTATTGACTAACTTCATCTTCGGCAACGGCTCTTAGTGCTCTAAGTACTTTTACTTTCTCACTTCTAATTTCATCAGTAGTCAGTTTAATAGGCGGCTCCATCGCTAATAAAGCAACCATTTGAAGCATATGGTTTTGAACCATATCACGGAGTGCACCTGAATTCTCATAATAACGTCCTCGGTCTTCCACACCTAAAATCTCACTAGATGTTACTTGGATATTAGATATGTAACGATTATTCCATAATGGCTCAAATAGGGCGTTAGCAAAGCGTATTACTTCAATGTTTTGCACCATTTCTTTCCCTAAGTAATGGTCAATACGATAAATTTGATTTTCATTAAATGCTTCACGAATTTCTTGGTTCAATTTTCGAGCAGAAGGAAGATCGTGTCCAAATGGCTTTTCGATGACTAATCTGCTCCAGCCATTCGTATCTGTTAATCCTTCTTTTTTAAGATTTTGTGCAATCGTTCCAAAGAACTCAGGTGCCATTGCTAAATAGAAAATGCGATTGCCTTCTGTTTGATAAGTTCCATCAAGCTCGGTTAGCAGACCATTCAATTCTAAATACGATGAAGGATTCGTTACATCAAATGGGTGATAATAAAAATGAGATGTGAATTCTTCTAGATCTTTGGATTCTTTCATTGAAGTTTGAATAGAATCTGAAACATTACTACGGAATTCATCAGTTGTCCAAGGTCTTCTTGCAACTCCAACAACGGCAAAGTTTTTTCCGATTTTCTCATTTTGAACAAGGCGGTAAATAGATGGGAACAATTTTCGTTTTGCTAAATCACCTGTTGCTCCGAAAATAACAATAATTGATTTTGGATGTTCTTGTGTAATCACGTTCGTACCTCACTTTGTTAAATACATTTATTTATTTCATCAGCATATACATTCAAAAAAAGAAGACTAGATCGAATTTTTTGAACACTGATTGTAAAATACTCCTATACGAATACTTAATTTTAAAGGTTATCTTACAGTAAATCAAACATAATAGCTTTAAAAAGACTTTCATCATAAACTATTATAAACGATTAGCAGAAAATTATCGTCTGATATGCATCTATTTTGTAGAAATCTTTGTATAATTCAGTCTATTTTAGACAATAATTGATGGATTGGTCAAGAGGTTGATTGAATTTTTATTCATGAAGTTGTGAAAAACACCGATAAAGGGAAAAAATTCAATGCGAAATTGTACCAATTTATCTAACAAAAATTATAGTCAAAGACTTAAATTGTTTCATAAATCATTCTCTTTCATGTATGCTTGATAAAGTAAAGGAGGAGGCATTATTGAATATTATGTTTCTCGGTACAGGAGCCGGAATTCCTGCTAAAGCTCGTAATGTTACGAGTATAGCCCTCCAGCTATTAGAGGAGAGAAATGCAGTATGGTTATTTGATTGTGGTGAAGCGACGCAGCATCAAATTTTACATACTTCTATTAAGCCTAGAAAGATTGAAAAAATCTTTATTACACATATGCATGGCGATCATATTTACGGCTTACCAGGGTTAATCAGTTCAAGGTCATTTCAAGGTGGGGAAACACCTTTAACAATATATGGACCTAAAGGAATTGAGGAGTTTGTGAAACTCTCACTTTCTGTTAGCCATACACATTTAACTTATGAAATAAAATTTGTAGAAATTGAAGATGGAATTATCTTTGAGGATGAATTATTTCAAGTTATTACTGAAAAATTAGATCATGGAATTGATTCATACGGTTATCGAGTGATTGAAAAAGATTTACCCGGTCCTTTACTTGTTGATAAGCTCAAAAAGCTTGGATTACCCCCGGGACCGATTTACCAAAAAATTAAAAATGGGGGAGCCATTCGGTTACCAAATGGCTCAGTTATTAATGGAGACGAATTTGTTGGACCAAAACAAAAGGGAAGAGTTGTGACAATTTTAGGTGACACGCGCTACACTGAAAAAAGTATTAAACTAGCGGAAGAATCCGATGTGCTTATTCATGAAGCAACGTTTTCTAAGGAAGATCAGCAGCTTGCATATAATTATTTTCATTCAACGACTATTGATGCAGCTAAAATCGCAAAAAAATCTAATGCAAAAAAGCTGATACTTACGCACATCAGCTCTCGTTACCAAACGACAGAGCAGCATGATTTACTACTTCAGGAGGCTAAAGATACCTTTCCTTTATCGTTAATAGCAACAGATTTTATGCAAATTGAAATACCAAAGAATAATTGATACCAAAAAAAGGAGAGATGGATTTTAAACCATCTCTCCTTTTTGTCTTACCAGCCCCGGTCATACTGTTTTGGAGAATCAATTGTTTCTTTAAGCTGAGCTGCTGCTGTTCTTGGGAAATAAGGGTCTCTTAGCAACTCTCTCGCGATAAAGATAAGATCAGCTCGATTGTTTTGTAAAATTTCTTCCGCTTGCAATCCGGTCGTGATAAGCCCGACAGCGCCAGTTGCTATCTTTGCCTCTTCTTTAATTTTTTCAGCAAAACGGACTTGGTAGCCTGGAAACACGTTGATTTTGGCTGTGACAACTGCTCCTGAGCTTACATCGATTAAGTCAACACCTTGTTCCTTCATTTTCTTAGCAAATTCAACGTAATCTGAAACATCTAATCCTTCCTCGTGATAATCAGTAGCAGAAATACGGACGAATAGTGGACCATCCCAAACTTCTTTTACAGACTCAATCACTTCACTTAATAAACGATAGCGATTTTCTGGTGTTCCACCATATTCATCTTCACGTTTATTTGATAAAGGTGATAGAAACTCGTTGATTAAATATCCATGTGCCCCATGAATCTCGATAATGTCAAAACCAGCTTCTTTTGCACGTTTCGCTCCATCTTGAAAGGCTTGAACGGTAGATGTAATATCTTCTTTTGTCATAGCTGTTGGTGTTTTAGAATGATCATCAAATGGAATAGCTGATGGAGCATATATCTCGCCATCAACCGTTGCTTTACGACCGGCATGTGCAAGCTGTATCGCAGTTGTAGAGCCGTAATTTTTTATACCTGATACTAGTTTCTTTAGTTGAGGAAGATGATCATCACTCCATATTCCTAGGTCTTGAGAAGATATTCGTCCTTGTGGAGTAACAGCCGTTGCTTCAACCATAATTAACCCTACTTGACCTACTGCACGACTAATATAATGGGTCATATGAAAGTCTTCTACAAATCCTTGTTGACCCGTTGAAGAATACATACACATAGGTGACATAACAATACGGTTCTTTATCGTAACATCTTTTATTTGATAAGGTTGAAAAAGCTTCGTTTTCATTGTTTCTCCTCCATTATGTAGATTATGTTTACGGGAAGATTATAACAATCTAAATGAAAATAGGCATGTTTTCTGCCTGTTCATTGTATGTAGTTTAAAGGTAAAAAAGCCACTTAACTTGTTAGTGGCTGGTTAGCAAATACTATGCTGATCTATTCTCAAGCTTCTGTAGTAAATTCTTTATTTGAAAATGATGATAAACAGTGAGTGTAATGACAATAAAACTAAATAAAGTTGACAGTATTGTACTTTTAAGTAATAAATTCATAACATTACGGTTAAACACTTCCTCACCTCCATTAATTAGTATTAATTTCAACTTACTTTTGATGCAAAGTAAATTATTCTAGAAGTGGATTTAGTGTTAAAATGAAACATGTATGAAAGTTACCGTTATGGAAGGTGTAATATGAAGAAGTGTCCCTTATGTCAAAATGATAATCAATGTGCAATTTCTAAAGGGCAGCAACCAAAAACATGTTGGTGCATGACTGCATCATTTCCACAAAAATTATTGGCTACTACTTCTTTTGAAGATTCCTGTATTTGTAAAAAATGCGTGAATGATTATGAAAAACCTTTACCCTTATAGAGCTTTTCTAAGAGATAAAGGTTTTTTATGATAGGATAATTACTTTTTTCCTTCAGACGAATTAGGGTGTCCGGCTACTGCAAAAGATGGGGGAACTTTTAACCAACCTCTTTCAAGCATTATTGTTTTAACAATAAATAAAGAATTCACTTTTTCATTATAAAATTTTAAAAACATAGCTCCCACATCATTGCGGATAGCCTGTGTTAATGCCCCGTTACATAAATTAATTGCTGCAAGCTCTTTTGCAATTAAACCATTTGCTATTTCTTCATCAGTCATCTTTGTTCCATAAGGAACGTCCAATGCGTCAGAGTTTGGTTTTGGGGGAGTTGCGTTTGGGATAGGGACGCCTTCCTTCATCATAAGCTTTTTAACTTCGTTTGATTGTTCAGCACAGTTTTTAATACTGTCTTTTAACATCTTCTGTATATCTTGATCATCTGATGTATTTTCTCCTATGTAGCAAAAAGCATTTGCTTCATCAAGTAAAATGGAGAAAGTCCACAAAGTCATTGCTTCACCGATATGTAGTGGTCGTTGAGTTGTATTATTTAGATTTGTTTTGATAAATTCAATGGTGCCTTCAAGGAAATTAGACATCTGTATCACCTCTTAAATTTAGTTTTCATTATTTTGTGCAAAAATTTATAATTCATTCAAATTGATGAGGTGAAGGGAGATTAGATTTCTAGTCAAGGTTTTGTCTTTATAATCAAAAACAGGGATTTCACATTACATGAAATCCCTGTTCGTTTTATTTTTTATTAGTGACCAATTCTTCAGAGAACATTGCTTTTAATTCCTCTGAACGTTCTGTTGCCCGTTTGATACATGATATGAACGCTTCCTCTACCTGTTTTTCCTTAAGAATGGAAATGCCTGCTTCTGTCGTGCCATTTGGACTTGTTACTTCCTTCCTTAGCTGTGATGGGTGTTTTTCTGAAACAGCAATCATTTCAGATGCCCCTAATAAGGTTTGAACAATTAAATCCCTGGCAACAAAAGGATCTAAACCTACCTCAACAGCAGCCTTTTCCATTGATTCTACTAAATAATAAATATAGGCAGGACCACTTCCAGACAACCCAGTAACAGCATCTAACTGATTCTCTTCAACAATTTTACAAATCCCGATTGCTTCAAAAAGAGACACACATTTTCTCATTTGCTTCATTGTAACAGAATCACTTCCTGCAATAGCGGTCGCGGATTTGCCAATAGCTGCGGATGTATTTGGCATCGCTCTAACGATAGAAGCTTTCTTTCCAAGAATAGCTGTAATTGTTTGAATGGAAATCCCTGCTAAGACAGAAACAATTAGATGATCTTTTATTAAACTTTGTACACCGTCAAACCCTGCTTTTACATCTTTAGGTTTCATTGCTAGTACGATTATGGAAGCATCTTTTACTAATTGTTTTTTATCATGTGTTGTTTTTACACCGTACTTTACCGATAATTCATCTAGTCGATCTGAATTTGAGCGATTGGACACAATGATTTGCTCCGCTTGAAATACATTGCCTTTTATAAGTCCTGCAACCATGGCCTCAGCCATTGAGCCAGCTCCAATAAATCCAATTTTCTCCATGATTTCTCTCCCTTTTTATTGTGTGATCTTAATAAGTTCCATTCCTGCTAGTGAGAAGAAATGACCGCCAGTTTAACCGAGCCCTAGCATTCAATAAATAAAAAAGCCATTCTGCCCTATAATAAGGACGGAATGACTCCGCGGTACCACCTTTTTTGGAATGTCTATGCATTCCCAGCTTATAATCTTTATCGCAGACATACGGTTAGGTTTACCTAACAGCTCATAGGGCAGGTTCAATAAAAGGTTGGCAATGAAGCCTTTCAGCCATGGACTCCACTCTCTTTTACGCCTTTTTATCTACTATTCCTAATCAACGCTATGTATATTAAAGACACTACAACTATACAAAGATATAAATTTTTATTCATTATGCAGCGTTAGACAAGCTGTTGTCAAGTTTTCTTTATATCATTAGATGGTTGAATTATTTGAATATAATGACAAGTTGGTTTTTGCAGGGTACAATAGTGGTAGATAATTTGTTTGGATTAAAGAAAACCTATTAAAGATACATAATTTGCTTCATAATGTTTTCTGCTTTTTAATTAAAAGAACTTATATAAAAATAATAATGGGGATGAGTAAATGAACCAGACAACACATGCTAAGCAAATTTTGAAAATCATTTTACCTACACCGTTTCCGGTGGGGGATGTAAATGTTTATTTAATCAAAGGAGAGCGTTTAACACTTGTGGATGCTGGACCTAAAACAGAAGAAGCGTGGCTTTCCTTTCAACATCAATTAAAAGAATATGGTTACACTCCAGATGATATTGAACAAATCATCATAACACATCATCATCCTGATCATGTTGGTATGCTTGATTATTTGGATAAGAACATTCCTGTGTTTGGACACCCTTTTAACAAGCCGTGGTTAAAAAAAGATGAAAGATTCCTGCAAACTCAAGCTCGGTATTTTGAACAACTTTTTCTCACCTTTGGACTTGATAAAAATTTCTTACCTTCTATACAAAAATTGAATGATACTTTAGAATATTCGTGTAATCGGGAGTTACATCATAATCTAATAGAAGGAATGGAGATTGCTGGACTATCTGGATGGATTGTTATGGAAACGCCGGGTCATGCTCAAAGTCACATCGTTTTATATGAAGAAAAGACAGGTATACTAGTTGGGGGAGATTTATTATTAAAGGACATCTCCCCAAACCCTTTACTAGAACCACCAATGATTGAAGGGGTTATCAACAGACCAAGGCCTCAGCTGCAGTTAAACAACTCAATTTCTAAATTGCTTGAATTGTCGCTATCTGTTGTTTATCCAGGGCATGGGGGAAATATTGAGAATGCTCATGAACTTATTGCCTATCGTTTGAAAAAACAAGCTGAAAGGGCAGAGCTAGTTAAAGGGTTCTTACAGGAAAAGCCTTTAACCGCATTTGAAGTGTGTAAAGCACTTTTTCCTACTATATACTATAAGCAGCTTATGCTGACTATGTCAGAGACAGTTGGACAGCTTGACTATCTTGAGGACAAAGGTCAAATTAAAATTGATGAAACAAACATTCCTGCTCTTTTTTATGTTGTAGAGAAATAGAGGTGATAAGATTGAATTCTCGTATACAAGGGTGCTACGTCGCCATTACTGGTGCTTCTAGTGGAATTGGTGAAAAAATTGCGATCGAATGTGCGAAAAATGGTGCTCATCTTGTTTTGCTTGCTAGAAGAGAAGAAGTTTTAGCAAAGCTTTCTGAGCGTATTAAGCAGAATTATGGTGTTTCATGTCACTATTATTCATTGGATGTTCAAGACCTTCAATCAATTCAAACTGTTTTTTCAACGATTGAACGTGATGTGGGTTCAATTGACATTCTTGTTAATAATGCTGGATTTGGTATTTTTAATGAGGTGCTTCATTCTTCATTAGATGAAATGAAAAGTATGTTTGAGGTCAATGTCTTCGGTCTAGTTGCCAGCACAAAGATGGTGCTGCCAGCTATGATGAAAAGAAGAAAGGGACATATTATTAATATTGCTTCACAGGCTGGGAAAATTGCAACACCAAAATCAAGTTTGTACTCTGCTAGTAAACATGCCGTTTTAGGATTTACAAACAGTTTACGAATGGAAGTTAAACAGCATGGGATTTTTGTTACCTCTGTAAATCCTGGACCGATTAAAACAAATTTTTTCACAATTGCTGATAAACAGGGAGACTATGTGAAAAATGTTGAACGTTGGATGCTCGACCCTAATAAGGTAGCTCGTATCATTGTGGCTTCTATGCTGACTCCAAGACGGGAAATTAATTTACCAGCTTGGATGAATGCTGGAAGCACCCTTTATCAGGTGATGCCGAGACTTTTTGAAAAACTAGCAGGAAAAGCATTTTTTAAGAAATAAGGTTTAGACATAGTGTTAAAAGGCATTATGTCTTTTTTTATTGCCTAATTTGGATATATAATAGAGGTCATTGGCAAATGTATATTCATCAGGGGAACACCAACTGATTCAAAATAATATTTTTGTGTAAAGGTGGAACGTGCTTGGCTCAACAACAAACTAAATTTATTTATACATTTACTTGTCATGAAGATGAGCTTTCATTGTGCCAGCTGGAGATGCGCTCTCTTTTTGGGTTTGATACTGATTCTAGTGTAATAGAAACAACTGTAAAGATTGATCCAAGTCGAAGTCCGTTTATTAACGAAAGAGTAGATGTTATGGTTAGATCGGATTCTCTTACCGACATTGCTCAGCAAATAGAGGGATTGAGTATTGAGGATGACACGTTTAAAGTTCTTTTCATTGAACATGCTGATTTGGCTAGTTATAAAAAAGTAAGTTTTAATGAAAGACGTAAAATCGAACGTGAAATTGGGCAACAAATAATTGGTAAAGTGGATTTAGTTAACCCTGATTTATTGTTTGCTATTATGAAGTATCAAAATAGCTGGGTATTTGGCCAATATATCAAAAGTGAATCGATTTGGTTTTTACATCAAAATAAACCTAAAAATTATTCAACGGCTTTAAGTACTAGAGTCGCCAGAGCTGTTGTTAATATTGCTGTCCCTGAGGTAGATAATATTAAAGCAATTGATCCTTGTTGCGGATCCGGAACAGTTTTAGTAGAAGCGTTATCAATGGGGATTAACATTGTTGGGAGTGACAATAATCCACTTGTATGTCCGATTGCCCGAGAAAATATTGCTTATTTTGGTTTAAAAGGGGAAGTTAGCTTAAGGGACATTCTTGATGTGACCGGTTGTTATGATGTAGCTATTATTGATATGCCTTATAATCTCTGCTCAGTTCTAGATCCAGATAAGCAGCTTGAAATGCTCCGAAGTGCTCGTAACTTTACTAGTAAAGTTGTTGTTGTGACAATTGAAACAATTGATTATTTAATAGAAAAAGCAGGCTTTAACATTGTTGATCGTTGTGTTGCGAAAAAGGGAAGTTTTACGAGACAAATTCTTGTTTGTGAATAGTAGCCTTGTGATGTCTTCTTGACTCACAAGGCTCTTTTATTCTTGATTTGTTACATAGCTATAGACAGCATCCTCTATAACCTCATACCATTCTGTATCATCGTTTTTATCTGCGGCTATCTTTTTGAGTAAATAAGCTGAATCCTCACTTGATAATGGATCTTCATTAAGATTTCTTCCGTATTGTAAAAAGCTTTTCCGAAGCATTTTTAAAAGTATCTTTTCTTCCATACTTCACCTCTTTAAAGGTAGTATACATCTTTTTAAGTATTTGTCGATCATGTTTCATGGTGAAAACTACCATTGAAATCGAACGTATATTCGCTTAATATATAGAATATACTTTATACGAACATATATTCTATTTGGAGGAAACGGCTATGATTGAAAACTACGATCAGCTGCCAAAACAAAAGATTCTTTGTATTGATATGAAAAGCTTTTATGCAAGTTGTGCCGCCGTGTTGCTTGGGTTGGACCCATTAACCTGTTATTTGGCTGTTGTAGGTGATACGGAGCGGCAAGGGAGTATCGTCTTGGCTGCTTCTCCCCGACTAAAAAAGGAATTTGGAATTAAAACAGGTTCCAGACTGTTTGAAGTACCAAAGGATCCCCGGATTACAATTGTGAATCCGAAGATGGCGACATATGTCCGTATTTCAACAGAGCTGACAAGGCTTTTTCATCGTTATGTACCAAAAGATGCAATCCACACTTATAGTGTTGATGAAAGCTTTATTAAAGTAGATGGGGTGGAGCATATTTGGGGAGATGCTTTAACGATTGCTCATAAAATTCGTGATGACATGGAACGGGAATTTTCCCTCCCAAGTGCCATTGGAATTGGACCAAATATGCTTTTAGCAAAAGTATGCTTAGATACTGAAGCGAAAAAGACAGGTGTTGCTGAATGGACATATGACGATGTAAAGGAAAAACTATGGAAAATCGAACCGCTAAGTGACATGTGGGGAATTGGGTCAAGAGTGCAAAAAACCTTAAATCGAATGGGGATTTTTAATATTGGACAGCTTGCTAACTATCCTCTTGAGCTTTTGGAAAAGAAATTTGGGGTAATGGGGAATCAGCTCTATTATCATGCATGGGGTGTTGATTTATCAGAAGTTGGGGCGCCGATTATGCAAGGGCAAATTAGTTTTGGGAAAAGCCAAATGCTGCTTCGCGATTACCCTGACCCGGAAGAAGTCAAGCATGTGATATTAGAGATAAGTGAGGAAGTGGCCCGAAGAGCCCGTCAGCATCAAAAGGTTGGTCGTACAATTAGCCTTGGAATTGGGTATAGCAGTGATGAATTTGGTGGCGGGTTTTATCGCTCTAAAACAATTGAGGAACCAACAAATATTACAATGGATATTTATGAAACATGTCTTCAGCTTTTTGAAAAATTTTATGAGAATAAAACCGTACGGAAAATTTCAATCGCCCTCTCGAATATTGAAGATGACTGTGAAATGCAGCTTGATTTATTTCGACCAAATCGTACAAAACAACGCACTTTAGGGTATGTGATGGACTCGATCCGTCATAAATATGGTTCTGATGCCATTTTACGGGCAGTGTCCTATACGCCTGCAGGGACAGCTAAGCAACGTGCCACGCTTGTTGGTGGACATAAAGCATAAAAAGCCTATTTCAATTTGGAAAAGCTACGATCCTTCTGTTTAGGAATAAAGTATAAGGACTTTATTTGCTTTTTAGGAGGATATCATGTGGAAACAAATCGGTCATGTTTAACATATGTAGCTTTAGGAGATTCCTTAACAGTTGGAGTAGGAGCATCATTTTTAGCACCTGGATTTGTTGGACGCTATGTGAGATTAACAGAGGAAAAGCTAAATACTCACGTATGTACTGGTATCTACGCCAAATCTGGTATAGAAACAAGCGGTGTTTTACAAATTGTAGAGAGTCCAGAGCTACATCGGAAAATCGAACATGCCAACATTATTACCATCTCAGCAGGAGGAAACGATTTAATTCAAGCAAGCAAAGAGTTTGTGGAATCCCGTGATACAACAGACCTAGCTCAATCTGTAAAAGAGTGTCATAACAATATGGTGAAGATAATGGAAACCATTCATGAATTAAAAAAGGATTGTGGTGTTCCTTTTATCATTTATTTGCTTAATCTTTATAATCCATTGCCTGAAATTGCACTTGCCGATAAATGGGTTCGTTTTTTTAATCGTCACTTAAATAGCTTTGATAATGGAAAAACAATTCGAGTTGCAGATATTTACTCGGTATTTAAAGACCGACAAGACGATCTTTTATCTAGAGATCATATCCATCCAAATAATCTCGGATATCAAGAGATTGCTCATACATTAGCTCAATTAGGCTATCCGAAAGCTTTTCACTAGTAAATTGTTTTGAAGGTGGTGACGACACATGATACGGGATAGAGGAAATATAAAATGGACATCTATGATGCTCCCTGAACATGTTAAGCTTTTACGAGACTGGTCCGAAGAAGATACCTATCAGGAGAAACCGGAACTTGATGAACAGCAACTTGAACAATTTAATGAAACCATTTGCCGAGCAATGGAAGAGCACACAGAACTTGTGTTTACTTATTATAAAGATCATTTTTTTCATACGTGCTCAGGTTACGTACATTATATCGATCCCATTCAGCATACTCTTCGAATTATAAATGAGAAAACCGGTGATCGTCAGCAGCTGTCAATTCAAACAATTGTAGATTTGAAACAAAAGTAAAAGGATGAGTAGGTATAGTGCTCAGCCTTCGTTTTTTCTAAAACGAACCTGTAAGAGTAAACTTATGCAAGAATATACAGCCTGTGATAAAATATAGCTTATATAAAATGGTATTTAGAAGGAGATTTATCATGCAGGTGACTTTTACAGATGAAGCAATAAAACAACTAGAGCCCAAATTAGCTGAAAATAATGAGCGGTTTTTAAAAATAAAATACGATACTGAAGGTTGTGGCTGCGTTATGAGCGGTGTAACAGCATTGTGGCTTGTTGAAGAACAAGATCAGGATGATGTGAATATAGAGACAAATTACGTACCTTTAGTAGTAGAAAAAACGAAAATGGTTTTTTTAGATGATCAACTAACTATTTCTTATAATGAGTCAGCTAAAAGCTTCATGTTAAAAAGTCCTTCACAAATATTAAATCCACGTTTGAGTTTAGTTGTAAAGTGAGGAGTAAAGATGAAGGATCGATTAACTTCAATAAAAAATGTAGCTTTAAATAAAACATGGGTATCCTTTTTAAATGAAAACCATCCATATAGTCTACTTCACTGGTCAATTGGTGGATTTCATGAAGACACGAAGGATGTTTGGCTTCTGCAAGACGAAATGTCTTTTGAAGCACAGGAATTTCCTACGATTGACGAAGCGATTCAATGGATTGACGAGAACATGGAGAATATTTCAGACGTCTTAGGCTAGATCGGCAAGAACACATAAAGAACCACTCCTATTGGAATGGTTCTTTATGTTGTATGCCCCTTATCATTTTGCCTTAAGATTTTTCTAAAGGTTTTTCCCAAGCTTCAACATTTTTTAAGCCTTTAATAGAGGTTGCATCAAAGACTGGATCTTTTCCTTTTGCTTTTTGTTTTGTATAGTCGTTAAGTGCAGAAAATGCAATTTTGCCGAGTATCGAAATGGCGATTAAATTTATGATTGCCATCAGGCCCATAAACATATCGGCTAAACTCCATACAAAGTTTAAAGAAGCTAATGATCCAAAAGCAACCATAAATACAACAGCAATACGATAAATAACAAGATAGACCTTTTTTTGATTAATAAATTCAATATTGGATTCTCCGTAATAGTAGTTCCCAACGATAGAGCTGAATGCGAACATTAAAACGATAAATGCAAGGAAAATTCCGGCCCATGATCCTATTGATGTTTCTAGTGCTTGTTGTGTTAGGATAATACCATCTGATTCTTGTGAGGTATATAGACCTGATAACAGGATGATAAATGCAGTTGAACTACAAATAATAATCGTATCAACAAACACTCCAAGTGCTTGAATTAAACCTTGTTTAACGGGGTGGCTTACATCAGCTGTAGCTGCAGCATTAGGTGAGCTTCCCATCCCTGCTTCGTTTGAAAACAGTCCTCGTTTAATTCCATTCATCATTGCGGCACCTAAGGCACCACCTGCAGCCTCTTTAAGTCCAAAGGCGCTTTCAAATATTAAAATAAAAACGCTTGGGATTTCGGTGATATTTGTTAGCATAATAAATAGTGCAATGAGAATATAAGCTCCAGCCATAATTGGTACAATAATTTCTGAAACCTTTGCAATTCTTTTAATCCCACCAAAGATAATAATTGCTGTGATGATAGATAAAATAATAGCAATTAAAACTTTGCTAATTCCAAATGATGAGTGAAAGGCACTTGTAATTGTGTTTGCTTGAACAGAATTAAAAGCCAAGCCAAAAGTTAACGTGATCAATACTGCGAAGGTAACACCCATCCAACGAGCATTTAGTGCTTTTTCCATGTAATAGGCCGGTCCACCACGAAATGTGTCCCCATCTTTTATTTTATAAATTTGAGCAAGAGTGCTTTCAACAAAAGCAGATGCAGAGCCAATTAAGGCAATTAGCCACATCCAAAAAACAGCTCCTGGTCCTCCTGTTGTAATTGCGATAGCAACACCAGCAAGGTTACCAGTACCAACACGTGAGGCAGTACTAATACAAAATGCCTGAAAAGAAGAAACACCCTTCTTATTTGCAGTTGCACCTTCACCTAATAGGCGGACCATTTCGCCTATCATTCGAAATTGAACAAATTTCGTTCGAACAGTAAAATAAATCCCTGCACCAATTAACATAATAATTAATACATATGACCATAATAATGTATTTGTTCCATTAATGATATTTTCAATTATTGTCATGAATCAATCTCCTTCTAATACTATTCTAATTAAATACTTTAATTATATTAGCATATTAGAAGTTCCTGATAAACTAATCTATTAAAAGAAGTGAAAAAGATAAAAATGATGTAAATTGAAGTTGAAAGCTATATATTTTCCAGTTGCTGTTTTCTGTGGAGAAGTAGAGGATATCTAGAGCCTATATCAGGGGCCGACACACCTACATGATAAGTTGTGGTTAGGCCCACGAAGAAGTTTTGTTATACGTCCTTGTATTGATTAGATTGCTAGCTGTATCTAGTTTCAACATTAGAGACTACATTAATTTCCTCCAAAAATTCATCTATTACTTCGGAATATTTCTCTCGGTTTTCAGCGTATGACATGGCGTGAGAGCCTTTTTCAGCAATATAGAGCTTTCTATAGCCAGCTTTCTTATTGTATAGCTGCTTCGTCATATCAACAGGTATGTAGTCATCATCCTTACTATGAATAAATAGGACAGGATTATGGATATTATTTATTACGCTAAGTGGGGAAACATCTTTAAGTGAATACCGGTCACGAAGCTTAACAAATGGTTTAGCAATTGGCATAACCAAAAAACTTGGAATATTAAATTCGACCTTAAGGCGATAAAGAAGTTGAGCTTCTAATTCAGAAAACGGGCAATCAGCTATGTAAAAGTCAGCTCCATCCTCAACCATTCCACCATAAAGTAAAGTAGTAACTGCTCCCATAGATTCGCCATGTATACCTAAAATAAGTGATTCACCAACCTCATTTTTTAGCCAGTTAACAACAGTCTTAAGGTCAAATTTTTCGTAGTGACCATAGCTTGTGGTTTTACCTCCACTTTCACCATGGCGTCGATGATCATAAATTAATACATTCCAGCCCTTTTGGATAAACAAATTCATATATTTAACAGAATTGAGTCGATTGACTGTCACACCATGACAAATGATCATGTAATGATTAGTATGATGTGGTTCATAAAGAGCCCCCTTAATTTTGTAACCGAATTGGGAAGTAATAGAGAAATCTCTTTTATGGAGAGAGTCAACATCTTCATGATTATAAAAACCATATTTCGTTTCTCTGTCAATGATTTCTTCATCCTTCTTCTTTTTTATATACATCATCTTATTCGTAAAGAAAAAGCCAACAATTAAAACATATGAAAGGATGATAAAGATCGTCGTGAATATTTTTTTCATGAGAAACCTCCTAGAATGAACATACCTTTTATTTTACATGAAAAAAAGTTCAGCACAAATATTCTTGTCATGAAATAAAAGAAGACAAGCGTTATGCCTGTCTTCAGTAATTACTGCGGTGAATTTTGTCTTTTGGTTGGATGAATAGCCTTTTCCATTTCTTCCGCTGCCATCTTATTATTGGTTGTGTCAGAATTTGGTTTACCTTTTTGTCCACGTTGTTTTGCCATATTACATCTCTCCTTTCTTTCATTAAAATGTCTGATATGTCAGCAATTTATACGGTTACTCTATTTAATCCCATTTCATATTCGTTGGTTTAGGTTTTAACTTGTTTATTTCTAATTATTGGCTAATTAAAACAAGAGGTACAAGTAGTTAAAACTGTGATAAATTTGCTATAATTTTACTAGATTGAGGGTAAGAGGAGGCAACTTAGATGAAGAAAACAAACAAAAAGAAAAAGGATGATCAAGCTGTATCTTTATCAGATCATTTAAATAATGATCTTTTAGAACAATTAAAGGCCGTAAAAAAGGATTTAACAAAAGAGCATGAAGAAAAAGAGGCGGCTCTTGAGCGTAAACGGATTGAGGAGAGAAAGCAAAGGGAGAAAAATAAAAGTTTTGAAGAGCTTTTTAACGAAAGCTCTCTATCATGGAAAGAGTTCAAATAAAAAAGTTAAAAGCGGGGTTAACTCCGCTTTTAACTTTTAACGATGCTGTTCATATTTATCAAATTTTGTTAGTGTTTGCAGCTCTTCATAGGTTTGCTGTGATAGTCTTTCTGCAGATCCTGCTTCAGCATTTTCAATTAATTGCTCTAACTTGCTAGCACCTGGAATAACAGTACCAACTACATCTTGATGTAGGCAATATTGTAAAGCTAGTTCAGTTATAGTATGGTTAGAATCTACTTGTTCTAACATAGGTAATACATTTTTTAGCTCAGCCTCTGAATAAGTTAAGTAGCCTTTAGATGTTGATTTTTCTCCTAAAGGTTTTTTAGTAAGAAGTCCTTTTGCAAGCGGACCACGGGCAATGACACTTACATTATGCTCTTTAATGATAGAAAAATATTCTTCTGGACGACGATCCAATAAGCTGTATTGCATCATAATTGAAACAATGTTCGATTTGCTCAAATATTCCTTAATCACATTAGGGCGAATAGAGGAAATACCATAATATCGGATGACACCCTCTTGCTTTAATTCTTCGAAAGCTTCAATCGTCTCATCAATATGATCTTCAATTGTGCCTCCATGTAACTGATAAAGGTCAATATAATCTGTCTGTAGACGTTTTAAACTTTCTTTTACAGCAGTTTTTATATATGCCTTAGATGGATCCCATGTCCAGCCGCTTTTATCTTCTTTCCACTTGTTTCCGACTTTTGTGGCTAAGATTATTTCGTTGCGTCGATGTTTAATCGCTTTGCCAACAAGCTCCTCGTTTACCCCTGCATCATATAAATCAGCTGTGTCTAAATAATTAATTCCCAAGTTAATCGCCCTATCAACAAGTGAAAGGGCATGTTTTTCATCTGTACCTAGTGACATACAACCAAGGCCAACTTCACTCACAAATAAATCAGATTTACCGAGTTGTCTTTTTCGCAAACATAATCACTCCAGTATAATATCAAGTCATATCATTGAGATTAGTACAAAGCCTGGTGAAAATCAACTGAAAGACACTGCTGTTTATCCTTAGTTAAAAGTGTTATTAGTAAAGGTGCCACGACGATTTCTTTTCTTTTTATTGTGCTTTTCGTTTTGAACCCATTCATTCACCGTTGAGTAAATGTTTCCATATTCCTTTAACTTTGCTCTAATTTCCCAAGCCTTACCTACAAGAGTGATTCCTTGATCGTGTCGATAGATTTTCACCCGGCAATCCATTCCCTTCCAGTTAAGATATGATAGAATGTATGAGGATAAAAAAGCTTATAGAACAGGAGCTGAAGTAACGATGAATTTGAACGAAAAAACATTATCATCTAAAGAAATTTTTAAAGGAAGAATTATTGATTTATATGTAGAACAAGTTGAACTTCCAAACGGAAAGACAAGTTCAAGAGAAATTGTTAAGCATCCAGGGGCAGTAGCAGTTATAGCGATTACTCCGGAAAACAAAATTGTTATGGTAGAGCAATTTCGCAAGCCGTTAGAACGTAATTTAGTGGAAATCCCAGCTGGAAAACTAGAAAAAGGGGAAGAGCCTGAAACAACAGCACGAAGAGAACTTGAAGAAGAAACAGGGTACACTTGTACTCATTTAGAGCCACTAATTTCTTTTTATACATCTCCTGGTTTTGCAGATGAACTTGTTCATTTATTTCTTGCGGAAAATCTTGAAAAGCTTTCAGAGGCAGCAGAATTAGATGAAGATGAATTTGTTGAGGTGATGGAGGTAACACTAGAGGAAGCTGAACAAATGATTGCCAATAAACGAATCTACGATGCGAAAACGGCCTATGCTGTTCAGTATTTGCAATTAAAACAAGCTAGGCAAAATTCAAGTAAATAACCATTAAAAATTAGAGGATGTTAGCATTTATGAACAGTTATTTTGCTGACTTACATATTCATATAGGACAAACAAAATCAGGGAAGCCAGTGAAAATTACTGCTTCAAGGTCACTTACCTTGGAAAACATTTTAATTGAAGCAAGTGAACATAAAGGGATTGATATTGTAGGAATTATTGATTGTCATGTGCCGGAAATCATGTTAACTCTCGAGAAACTCCTTGAAGATGGGAGTTGTGTAGAGTTAGAAGGTGGTGGCATACGATTTCAGCAAACAACACTAATTCTTGGAAGTGAGCTGGAAATTTATGATGAAAGCTGTAAAGGGCCAATTCATGTTTTAGTTTATTTTCCAACACTTCAAAAAATGAAGGAATTCTCAATCTGGCTTTCCAAAAGAGTAACAAATAACACATTAAGTTCACAAAGAATATATGAAACCGGAAAAACATTACAAACAGTTGTAAAAGAGCTGGAAGGATTATTTATACCTGCACATATCTTCACACCGCATAAAAGCTTATATGGTAGTGGCGTATCTCACTCAATAACGGAAGTTTTCAACCCAGATCAGATTGATGCAGTAGAGTTAGGGTTAAGCTCTGATACAATAATGGCCGATCAAATAGCTGAGTTACATCGTTTTGCTTTTTTAACAAATTCGGATGCCCATTCATTACCGAAAATTGGTCGTGAATATCAAAAGTTATTGTTAAATGATCCAAACTTTTTAGAACTAAAGAAGGCATTGGGAAATGAAAATGGTCGTAGGATTTTAGCGAATTATGGGTTGAATCCATATTTAGGAAAGTACTATGAAACAACATGTGAAAAGTGTGGACAAAAGCCTGAAAATAGTGCAATAATTTGTGAAAGCTGCGGAAGCGAGAGATTTACAAAAGGGGTTTCTAAACGATTAAAAGAGTTATCTAACGGACTCAAAAATAACAATCCCCGTCCACCTTATATACATCAAGTGCCGCTTCAATTTATTCCAGGGCTTGGACCTAAAACACTAGAAAAGCTGAAGGATTTGTTTGGAACAGAAATGAATATTTTACACGAAGTACCCGAGACAGCGTTCCAAAAGGTTGTTTCGGAAAAAATAGCGGAATATATTGTTGCTGCAAGAGAAGGTCGATTAAAGGTCGATTCAGGTGGGGGGGGAACGTACGGGAAAATAACAGGAATGTAGGGGGGATGCCCCCTTCATCAGATATTTTGTTCAAATGTTTTTGCAAAAATAAATGTATCTCTAACATTTTTACCGTCAACTGACATATCATCTGAACGAAAAGTTCCCTCCAAAGTAAATCCAAGTTTATTAGGGATTTTTCGGCTACGTTCATTTCTGGTGTCACACCTAATCTCTATTCTTCTAGCCTTTAGTTCGCTAGTAGCGAAATTAATAAGCCCCTCAACTGCTTCGGTTATATAACCTTGACCACTGTATCTAGTATCAATCCAGTATCCAATTTCAAAGCTTCTAACCTTCCAATTCATTCGATGAAGTCCAGTACTGCCAATAAATTGGCCTGATTGTCGGTCAAATATGAGAATTCTAAGATCTTCTCTTAAAATAAATTGTGCAACAGCTTCTCGGATATTTTGTTCTGTTTCTTCAAGCGTTGGTTCTTTTTGCGCAAAGGGCATCCATTGTTTTAATTCAGGAAGAGATGCAATAATTGCCTCATTTACTGCTTTTCCATCACCAGCTTTTGGAGCTCGAAGTAGTAAACGTTTCGTTGTGAATTCGGTAGGGAAATCTAGTAAAATAGGGTTCATTCTTGACACATCCTTTATATGTCATATTTTTTAGTAGTATATACTAGTAAACTAGAAAAGAAAACCATTTTTAAGTCATAGAAACAGGTTCCTCTCATATACTCTAGTAAGTGAAAAACGGGAGGAATTTTTACATGCAAAGACAACTGCCGATTAGTGCAACGATTAAACAGCATCTTAAAGAGCATTCTTCAATATATTTGTTTGTTTTTGTTTTATTTTTAATGGGAGTTATTTTTGGTGCCATTATTGTAAACAGTATGAACTTGAGTCAAAAAGAGGACCTTTATTATTATTTAAATCGATTTTTTGGACAAGTAGCAGAAGGAAAAGTGGCGAGTTCAGCTGACATGTTTCAGCAAAGCTTTTTTCACAATCTAAAATATTTAGGCTTAATGTGGATACTGGGAATTTCCATTATCGGCCTGCCAGTTATATTAGTTATGCTCTTTATTAAAGGTATGGTTGTAGGATTTACGGTAGGATTTTTAGTGAATCAGCTAGGATTAAAGGGGTTCTTGCTCTCATTTGTTACAGTGTTGCCACAAAATATTTTATTAATCCCTGCTTTTATTATCATGTGCTCTGTAGCCATATCGTTTACATTAAAAATGATCAAACAGCTATTTATGAAGAAAACAAACTCAATGGAAGCACCGTTTTCTTTGTTTATGAGATATGTATCTGTTTTTTTGTTTATAGGAATTCTAGCAGTCGTTGCATCAAGCTTTGAAGCGTATGCTTCTCCGTTTTTAATGAAAAATGTAGTAGAATTCGTTAGTAAATAATAATTATTATTATATAATAAACATTATTTTTATTACATTAAAATCATTTTAGTTGGACACTTTCCTTGCCTATGATATATAATGGTTTTGGGAACGCGGCGAGGGAGGAAAAGTGTTATGGAAAACCGCATTGATCGGATTAAAAAGCAGTTACATACTGCCAGCTATAAACTTACACCACAACGTGAGGCAACAGTTCGGGTCTTGCTCGAGAATGAAGAAGATCATTTAAGTGCAGAAGATGTATATCTTTTAGTAAAAGAAAAAGCGCCCGAAATTGGACTAGCAACTGTATATCGAACTTTGGAATTGTTAACGGAATTAAAAGTTGTTGATAAAATAAATTTTGGAGACGGTGTTTCCAGGTATGACCTTCGCAAAGAAGGAGCGGCGCATTTTCATCATCATCTAGTTTGTATTGAATGTGGATCAGTTGCAGAAATTGAGGAAGATCTTTTAGAAGATGTTGAAGAAATTGTTGAGCGTGACTGGAAGTTTAAAATAAAAGATCATCGCCTAACTTTTCATGGCATCTGTGTAAAATGTCAGGAAAAAGAAGAAAATGAGGCAAAAGAAGAAAATCAAGAATAACCAACTAGTCTAACTTATTATAGTTAGGCTTTTTATTTTTACCGAAAAAACTATAGGTATGTTATCCTCTGAAAATCCTCAGCCACACTCGGTAAAAATATGCGGCAGATTTAAAGTGAAATTGTATGTATAAAGTTTGTCCTTTTTGGCATATCTTCTAATAATCACACAAAATAAATAGCGACGAATTGAACGTGTGAAAAATATTTATTGGAGGTTCCCATGATTCGCTGGATGAAAACGGTTGGGGATATGATAAAGGTATTTATCTTGTTTACTGGATTTACGATTTTATTCTATTATGCTATTATTTGGGTGAACTTAGAGTATCAAGAAATGCATCGCTATGATCAACCAGAAGGTGCGGCTTTAAAGGTAACAAACATGGTAAATAATGAAGAAGAAAGCTGGTATAATAGGCTAATGTTCTTTATTGATAATGGGGAGTAGAGATATTTGAAAGATCAAATTAAAGATTTTATCCACTACTTAATTGTAGAAAGAGGTTTATCAAACAATACAATTGTTTCATATGAACGAGACTTAAATAGCTATCAAAAGCACTTATTAGAGAAACAACATATTACTTCCTTTAATCAAGTAACCCGCCTTCATATTATTGAGTTCTTAAAAGAGTTAAAGGAAGCAGGAAAGTCAAGTAAAACAATTGCCAGACACACTGCGTCTATTAGAAACTTCCACCAATTTTTGCTTAGAGAAAAGCAAGCAGACCAAGATCCATCCGTAATGATAGAATCTCCTCAGTTAGAGAGAAATCTTCCGAAGATTCTTTCATTAAAAGAGGTTGAAAAGCTTCTTGATACCCCAAAATTAACAAATCCATTTGGCTATCGAGACAAAGCGATGCTTGAACTTTTATATGCAACAGGAATTCGGGTAAGTGAAATGATAAACTTAAATCTAGCTGACGTGCATCTGACAATGGGCTTTATTAGGTGCTACGGAAAGGGAAATAAAGAGCGAATTGTACCGATCGGCCGGACAGCTACTGAAGCTCTGATGGAATATATAGAAAAAGGGCGATCAAAATTAATAAGCGCTAAACAGCCAACAGACGCATTATTTATTAATCACCATGGTAAAAGAATTTCTAGGCAAGGTTTTTGGAAAAACTTAAAGAAAATTGCGCTTGAAGCCAATATTCAAAATGAATTAACTCCTCATACTTTACGACATTCGTTCGCAACACATCTCCTTGAAAATGGAGCAGATTTAAGAGCTGTCCAAGAAATGCTTGGACACGCTGATATTTCAACAACGCAAATTTACACACATGTGACAAAAACAAGGTTAAAGGATGTTTATAAACAATTTCATCCTCGTGCTTAAGAAGCACCATCCATAAAGGAGGTGCTTTTATTTTTGTTTTTTCTCAGGTTAGATTAGTAGAGTAGTTGTCAATCCAGTTTGTTAAAGATTATAATGGAAGAGAAGGTTTGGTTGTCAGACTTCTGACAAGTTGTTCCTGAGAATGGAATGTCATGATAAATGGAAAAGTAAAATAAGGTAATGTAAAGGAGGATATCAATGTCAAATTATACATATAAACGAGTATTTTTAATTGTCTTAGATTCGGTAGGGATTGGAGAAGCACCTGATGCAAAAGAATTTAATGACGTTGGTGCTGATACACTCGGACATATAGCTGAGCATATGGGTGGCCTAAATATGCCTAATACGGCAAAACTGGGATTAAGCAATATTCGAGAAATAAAGGGGATTCCAGTGCAACATCAACCACTAGCTTACTATACAAAAATGCAGGAAGCCTCAAATGGTAAAGATACGATGACTGGACATTGGGAAATTATGGGCCTCAAAATAGACCAACCATTCCAAGTGTTTCCGGATGGATTTCCAGATGATTTGATTCAAGAACTAGAAGAGAAAACAGGGCGTAAGATAATCGGAAACAAACCTGCCTCTGGAACTGAAATTCTAGATGAACTTGGAGAAGAACATATGAAAACGGGTTCATTAATTGTCTACACATCTGCTGATTCTGTATTACAGATTGCTGCACATGAAGAAGTTGTTCCGCTAGAGGAATTGTACAATATATGTGAGCTGGCACGTCAAATGACGATGAATGACAAATATATGGTTGGTAGAATTATCGCGCGTCCATTCCTTGGAAAGCCAGGTGAATTTGCACGAACGGCTAACCGTCATGATTATGCACTGAAACCTTTTGAGCGTACCGTTATGAATGAGCTTAAGGATAGTGGATATGATGTGATTTCTATAGGTAAAATCGCTGATATTTATGATGGAGAAGGAATAACACAATCTCTTCGAACAAAGTCAAATATGGATGGTATGGATAAATTAAAAGATACAATTAATATGAATTTTACAGGATTAAGCTTTTTAAACCTTGTTGATTTTGATGCCCTTTTCGGTCATAGACGCGATCCTGCTGGTTATGGTCAAGCACTTGAAGAATACGATAATAGACTTACAGAAGTACTAGAAAAATTAACAGAAAATGATCTATTGATTATAACTGCAGACCATGGGAATGATCCTATTCACCACGGAACCGATCATACAAGGGAATATGTTCCTTTATTAATATATAGCCCAAAAATGAAAGAAGGAAAAGAGCTTCCAGTAAGAGAAACATTTGCAGATGTAGGAGCAACAATTGCCGATAATTTTAATGTGAAAATGCCAGCTCATGGAAAAAGCTTTCTTTCAGAGTTGGAATAGGAGGGTATAAAATGAATAGTAAATTAATTAAAGAAGCAGCAAATTACTTAACATCAAAATATAGTGAGCAACCGACAATAGGACTAATCTTGGGATCAGGTTTAGGTGTATTAGCGGACGAAATAGAGAATCCTGTAAAAATACCATACAATGAAATCCCTAATTTTCCTGTTTCAACGGTTGAAGGACATGCTGGTCAACTTGTTTTTGGAAGTTTAAAAGGGAAAAAAGTTGTTGCTATGCAAGGACGTTTTCATTTCTATGAAGGATACAGTCTGGATAAAGTAACAGCTCCTGTAAGAGTCATGAAGGAATTAGGAGTTCAGACATTAATTGTGACAAATGCAGCTGGCGGAGTGAATGAAAACTTCCAAGCCGGAGATCTTATGTTGATTAGCGATCATATTAATAATATGGGGACAAACCCGTTAATTGGCCCAAATGATTCTGATATGGGACCTCGTTTCCCTGACATGTCTGAAAGCTATGATAAACAACTTAGAGAGTTAGCAAGGGGAATTGCTAGTGAATTACATATTAAGCTTCAAGAAGGAGTATACGTTGGAAACACTGGTCCATCGTATGAAACTCCTGCAGAAGTTCGTGCCCTTCGTATACTTGGTGGAGACGCAGTCGGAATGTCTACAGTTCCAGAAGTAATCGTTGCCAGACATACTGGCTTAAAAGTATTAGGGATCTCTTGTATTTCAAATATGGCGGCTGGCATTTTAGATCAGCCATTATCACATGATGAAGTAATAGAAACAACTGAAAAAGTAAGAGCAAACTTTTTAAACCTTGTAAAAAGCATTGTAGAAAAAATAAATTCCTAATGAAAAAAAGGTGAGAGACTTATGAGAATGGTTGATTTGATCGAAAAAAAGCGTGATGGGAAAGAACTAACAAAAGAAGAAATTCAACACATAATCAAAGGCTATACAACAGGCGATATTCCTGATTATCAAATGAGTGCTTTTACAATGGCTGTTTATTTTCAAGGAATGACAGATAATGAACGTGCTGAACTTACAATGGCAATGGTCCAATCAGGTGACACCATTGATTTAAGTGAAATTCAAGGAATAAAAGTTGATAAACACAGTACCGGTGGTGTTGGTGATACAACTACGCTTGTATTGGGTCCTTTAGTAGCAGCGGTTGGCGTTCCAGTGGCAAAAATGTCCGGAAGAGGACTAGGTCATACTGGTGGAACAATAGATAAGCTTGAATCTGTACCTGGTTTTCATGTGGAAATAGAGAACAAACAATTTATAGAATTGGTAAATAAAAACAAAATAGCAGTGATTGGACAAAGTGGGAACCTAACTCCTGCAGACAAAAGCTTATATGCATTACGAGATGTGACGGCAACAGTGAATAGTATTCCACTTATCGCAAGCTCCATCATGAGTAAAAAAATTGCAGCAGGTGCAGATGCAATTGTGTTAGACGTAAAAACAGGTGCTGGTGCTTTTATGAAAGATTTAGAGGAATCTAAAGATTTAGCAAAAGCTATGGTTGATATCGGTAACCTTGTAGGACGTAAAACAATGGCAGTTATTTCAGATATGAGCCAACCGCTTGGATATGCAATTGGAAATGCATTAGAAGTCAAAGAAGCAATTGATACTTTAAGTGGTAAAGGACCGAAAGATCTAGAAGAACTTTGCTTAACATTAGGAAGTTATATGGTTTATTTGGCTGAAAAAGCCAACTCCCTTGAGGAAGCCCGAAAGATGTTGGTTGAAGTCATGGAAAACGGTGAAGCTTTAACAACATTAAAAACATTTTTAGAGGCACAAGGTGGAGATGGATCAGTTGTAGATCAACCTGAAAAGTTGCCGCAAGCAGCATATCAATTTGAACTAGAAGCAAAATCTGATGGTTATGTTTCTGAAATTATTGCTGACTCAGTTGGTACAGCTGCAATGCTATTAGGTGCAGGAAGAGCAACAAAAGAATCAGAAATCGATCTTGCTGTTGGTCTTGTGCTAAATAAGAAAATTGGCGATAGTGTAAAACAGGGAGAATCACTAGTTACGATTCATAGTAATGAAGAAAATGTAGAAGATGTAAGAAAGACTCTTTATAAAAGTATTACTGTTAGTAACGAAGAGGTAAAAGCACCAGAATTGATTTATGCTACAGTTGAATAGATGTTGATAAATACCACAGCTTATCGCTGTGGTATTTTTGTATTTGGGTCGGTAGTAAGTTAGAGCAAGGTAATACTTAGTTGGTGGGCGACGCGACAGAAGGTGAAAATGACATAACTCAAGGGAAAAACGACGTGATAAAACGGCAGAATGACGTGACGATATCAGGAAAATGACCTGACCAAGAGGAAACGACGCGACAGAATAAGAAAATGACATGACTCAAGGGAAAAACGGCGTGATAAAACGGCAGAATGACGTGACCAATCAGGAGAACGACCTGACCAAATAGGAAAATGACCGAACTATGAAAAATAACTTGACTAGAGTAAGAAAACCACAACAAAAAAATATAATAGTCCCCATCTACCTTTATTTAAAAAACATTTCCTACATCGAAAATAAAAAGTACTAGGTGAAGAAAGAAGGAATACACCGTCTATTATTAAAAGTTCAAATATATTATTTGAAATTGAAAGGTTAATTGAGATACACAATCATAGAAAAAAACAAAATAAGAAACAGCTGAGTCAGCTATCAGATTTCATCCTAAACCTACATACACCGCCAGTTTTAAATATTCTTAACGAATTTAATATTAATGTAAATGATCTTGTAACAGGGGTATTTTGTGAAAGTTGCAGAACTATATCTATGATAAGAGCAGGCGGGAAATGGAGATGTAAAAGCTGTGCAAAAACTTCTAAAAACTGCCCATATTCAGACAATAAACGATTATTATCTTCTTATATGTACTTACATGACAAACAAGCAATTTAGAACCTTCGCCAATCTCTCATCAAGTACGACCTCCTACAAACTTCTATCATCATTAACCTTCGAAACATTTGGTACTACATGTAACAGAAAGTATCATATCACTCTATACCCTAAATAAAAAAACCTCCCAATCCTAGTATAAATTTCCTCCTGCTGGAAAAAATGGAAAGTATAAAGAATGGAGGGCTTATGAAATGAAACGGATAATTTCGTGTTTGACACTTATAACAATGCTTCTTTCTGTAACACCAATGGCACTTGCCAATGAATCTACGACTGCTGAATTAG
Organism: Bacillus sp. AFS040349; assembly: GCF_002577655.1. Taxonomy (NCBI): domain Bacteria; kingdom Bacillati; phylum Bacillota; class Bacilli; order Caryophanales; family Bacillaceae; genus Bacillus; species Bacillus sp. AFS040349. The sequence goes on from NZ_NUMC01000050.1 coordinate 33,482, forward strand.
CAGATAAAGCAAAATCAGCTGTTTTAATCGAACGAGATACAGGAACAATCCTTTACGATAAAAACAGTGATGAAAAATTGCCTCCTGCGAGTATGACAAAGATTATGACAATGCTTCTTATTATGGAAGCGCTGGATAAAAATCAGATTACATGGGATGAAAAAGTTCGTACAAGTGAATATGCTGCTTCTATGGGGGGCTCACAAATCTTCCTTGAGCCAGGAGAAGAAATGACTGTTGAACAAATGTTAAAAGGAATTGCTATTGGATCAGGTAATGATGCCTCAGTCGCGATGGCAGAAAAAATCGCTGGTTCAGTAGATGAATTTGTCAATATGATGAACAAAAAAGTTGAAGACTTAGGACTAAAAAATACACACTTCAAAAATCCGACAGGCTTACCAGAAGCTGATCACTATAGTTCCGCACATGATATGGCCTTAATGGCAAAGGAACTATTAAAATACGAAGAGATTACAAATTTCACAGGTAAGTATGAGGATTATTTACGTGAAGGAACTGATAAAAAGTTTTGGCTTGTTAATACAAATCGACTGGTTAAGTTCTATCAGGGAGTCGATGGAGTTAAAACAGGATTTACGAATGAAGCGAAATATTGCTTAACAGCTACAGCTAAAAAAGATAATATGCGAGTCATTGCTGTGGTATTTGGTGCAGATACACCAAAAGACCGGAATGCACAAGTTACAAAGATGTTAGATTATGCATTTAGTCAGTATCAGACACATCCCTTGTTTGAGAAAGATCATTTACTGACAAAAACAAAAGTTAGTAAGGGTAGCGATAAAGAAGTGAATGTAATGACATCAGAACCTATTTCAGTCCTTACGAAAAAGGGTGAAAAGGTAGATGATGTTAAACAGGAAATAGTGATGAAAAAAGACATCAAAGCTCCTGTAAAAAAAGGTGATGAACTTGGGTCTCTTCAACTAGTGAAAGACGGTAAAGTTATAGCTGAAAGTGAACTAGTAGCGGAGAAAGATATTGATGAGGCCAGCTGGTGGACATTATTTAAGCGGGTAATGGGTAATTTTACAAAGTCTAGCTAATGTTGACGAAATATAACTAGTTTTGTCATCAAGCAGGAAATTAAAAGTTCAATCAAGAATTGACTCTTATCCAGAAATTAAGGAGGGGTAAAACCTTGAGTCTAGCGATTGAACTTGATGTAAAAGAAGCAGTACTTTGTATACGACTCTCAGGTGAGCTTGATCATCATGCGGCAGAAGAATTACGTACGAAGGTGACGGAAACTCTTGCAGCAAATCAGATCCAGCATATTGTATTAAATTTAGAGAATTTATCATTTATGGATAGCTCAGGTTTGGGCGTAATTCTTGGTAGATACAAACAAATTAAGGCTTCAGGTGGAGAGATGGTTGTTTGTGCAATTTCACCTGCAGTCAAACGATTATTTGATATGTCTGGTTTATTTAAGATTATTCGATTAGAAGAAGACGAGCATAAAGCGTTACAAACGTTGGGGGTGGCATCATGAGAAATGAAATGAACCTTCAATTTTCAGCGCTTAGTCAGAATGAATCATTTGCAAGGGTAACGGTTGCGTCTTTTATTGCTCAACTGGATCCAACAATGGATGAGTTAACCGAGATTAAGACAGTTGTCTCAGAGGCTGTTACTAATGCCATCATTCATGGATATGATAATGATCCAAGTGGGATTGTTTACATTTCTGCTACGTTAGAAGATGGGATTGTTCAATTAACGATCCGTGATGAAGGAATAGGTATTGCTGATATTGAAGAGGCGAGACAACCTCTTTATACAACGAAGCCTGAACTTGAAAGATCAGGAATGGGCTTTACCATTATGGAAAACTTTATGGATGAAATTACAGTCGAATCATCAGCTACAAGAGGAACTACTGTTAGATTGACAAAACACTTATCGAAAAGTAAAGCTTTATGCAATTAAAGGGAGACTTGCTATGGATGTGGAGGTCAAGAACGATCAATCAAATACACAGTTAAAAGACCATGAAGTGAAGGAATTAATTCGTCGTAGTCAAGAAGGGGACCAAGAGGCACGTGATTTAATTATTCAAAAAAACATGCGTCTAGTTTGGTCTGTAGTTCAACGATTTTTGAATCGTGGATATGAACCTGATGACTTGTTCCAAATTGGAAGTATTGGTTTATTAAAATCTGTTGATAAATTTGATTTATCATATGATGTAAGGTTTTCTACCTATGCTGTGCCAATGATTATTGGGGAAATTCAACGATTTATCCGCGATGATGGAACGGTTAAAGTAAGCCGTTCATTGAAGGAATTAGGAAATAAAATACGACGAGCAAGAGATGAATTGTCAAAAACGTTGGGGAAGGTACCGACAGTTGCAGAAATTGCAAACCACCTGGATATATCACCTGAGGACGTTGTGCTAGCTCAGGAAGCGGTAAGAGCACCTTCTTCCATACATGAAACAGTTTACGAAAATGACGGAGATCCTATTACTTTGTTAGATCAGATTGCTGATAATACAGAAACAAAATGGTTTGATAAATTGGTTTTAAAGGATGCAATACGAGACTTAGATGAACGAGAAAGGCTTATCGTCTTTTTACGTTATTATAAGGATCAAACCCAATCCGAGGTGGCTGATCGACTAGGGATTTCCCAAGTTCAAGTATCAAGGTTGGAAAAGAAAATATTGCAGCAAATGAAAGATAAAATGAATCAAGTTTAAAAAAGAGGAAGACATTGATTAAACAATGTTTTCCTCTTTTTTATTTGAATTTTCACAGATGGTAATTGTTGGACTTATAGACAGATCTGCATGATTAAAATAAGGCAATGCATACTACATATAACAATCATTAAATGTAAATGAACTAAAAACAATCATTAGGAAGTGACTCTTGATGGAAAAGACGGTATACATTAGACTTCGTCACCGCATTCAAGTACATTCTAACGATGTCATCACAATTGATAAAATTGCACTAGTTGTCGGCGATAAGGAGTTGACCGAAAAATTAAATAAAATTGTTATTCACAAAATTCAGCTTAGCGATAAAAATATGGTGGTTATTGATGTTATGCATGTTTTAAGAGAAATACATAAATATGACCGCCAAATAGACGTACAGGCAATTGGAGCTACTCAAACGATAGTAGAAATTATGTACCAAAAAAAGAAGCTTTCTCCGCTTTTATTTTGTCTAGTATGGCTTCTGCTTTTTATTGGAGCAGGTCTTGCAATTATGAACTTTCATGAAGATGTAAGCATGCAAGCTGTTCATCAGCGGATTTATAAAATTGTCACTGGAAAAGAAAATGCACAACCATTAATTTTACAAATTCCTTATTCACTTGGTTTAGGTTTAGGAATGGTTTTGTTTTTTAATCATTTGTTTAAGAAAAGAATTAATGAAGAACCAAGCCCCTTAGAAGTAGAGATCTTTAATTATCAACTGGACCTGGATCAGTATGTTGCCATGAATGAAAATAAAGAGAATATAAACGGAAAAAATGATGATTCTAAATAATATTATTCTGATCATTATTGGTTTATCTGGCGGCCTTGTTGTAGGTTCGGGGTATGTTGCATTCTTAGCAGTGCTTGGAATCATCCCAAGATTAACACAGTTAACAAAGACATACCAGTACATTCACGTCTATGAAGGGGCAATTATTTTAGGAACTGTTATAACGGGATGGATTAGTTTAAGGGATACTACCCTTTTTCAATCTGAGCTATGGTTGATTCCAATTGGACTTTTATGCGGGGTATTTATTGGAATGTTAGCAGCAGCGTTAACAGAGGTTTTGAATGTTTTTCCTATTTTAGCAAAAAGAATTGGCTTGGGAGAAAAGATTGTCATTTTATTAATGGCAATTGTATTTGGGAAAATTGTTGGATCACTATTTCATTGGGTTTATTTTGTTAATCATTAAGGAGGGTAATGACGATGGCAAAAATGAAAGATGATTATAAAAATCAAATTAAAAATTATCAGCCTAAACCACCATATCTACTAAATTGCATAAAAGCATTCTTAGTTGGTGGGTTTATTTGTCTATGTGGACAAGGTATTCAAAATTTCTATATTAATGTATTTGATTTCTCTCAAAAAGATGCTGGAAATCCCACAGCTGGGACACTGATTTTAATTTCTGCTTTGTTGACGGGATTTGGTATTTATGACAAGCTGGGACAATTTGCTGGAGCAGGCTCAGCAGTTCCTATAACGGGTTTCGCTAATTCCATGACAAGTGCTGCCATTGAGCATAGAAGTGAAGGAATTGTGCTAGGGGTTGCAACAAATATGTTTAAACTTGCAGGAAGCGTTATCGTATTTGGTGTTGTAGCAGCTTACGTTGTTGGAATCATTCGCTATTTTTACGGTTTATCTTTCTAAGGTGGGGTGGATATTTTGAAACTAACTGGTAAACAAACTTGGCAATTTGAAAATCCATTATTTGTTCACTCAAGTGGAACAGCTGTTGGTCCAATGGAAGCAGAAGGACCTCTAGGGAAAGGTTTCGATATCAAACATAAGGAACTTCACTGTGGTGAAGATAATTGGGAATTAGCAGAAAGAAGATTAATGGAGCAAGCAATTGAACAATGTCTTAAAAAAGGAAATAAAACGACAGATGATGTTGATTTATTTTTAGCTGGGGATTTACTCAATCAAAATGTAACTTCAAATTATGTTGCACGACATTTAAGTCTTCCATTTTTATGTATGTTCGGAGCATGTTCAACGTCAATGGAGACCGTTGCTTTAGGTTCTGCTTTAGTTGACGGAGGTTTTGCAAGTAATGTTATTGCTGCAACAAGTAGTCATAATGCAACCGCTGAAAGACAGTTTCGTTATCCAACTGAGTATGGAGGACAAAAACCAGATACAGCTACCTTTACAGTAACCGGATCAGGGGCTGTTTTAATAAGTAAAGAAGTCAGTAATATAAAAATTACTGCAGCAACTATAGGGAAGGTTGCTGATCTGGGAATTAAAGATCCTTTTGATATGGGCTCAGCAATGGCACCGGCAGCTGCAGATACAATTGCTCAGCATTTAAAAGATTTAAACCGTACACCTGATGATTATGATTTATTTCTTACAGGCGATTTATCGGGTGTAGGTAGTCCTATTGTTAAAGAGCTTCTAAAAGAAGAAGGATATGATGTTCATAATAAACATAATGATTGCGGATTATTGGTATATCGACCTGATCAGAAAGTATTTGCTGGTGGAAGTGGGTGTGGTTGCTCAGCTGTAGTCACATACAGTCACATTTTTGAAGAACTTAAACAAGGAAATTTAGATCGTGTATTTGTTGTAGCAACTGGTGCATTATTAAGCCCAACGATGATTCAACAAAAAGAATCAATTCCAACCATAGCACACGGAGTTGTATTCGAAAGAGCTGATAAAGGAGTGAGCAACTAATGGAGTATTTATGGGCATTTGTTGTAGGTGGTGCCATTTGTGTAATTGGACAACTTCTATTAGATTTTGTAAAGCTTACTCCAGCTCATGTAATGAGTTCATTTGTTGTAACAGGTGCAATTCTAGATGGATTTGGGGTTTATGACAAGTTCATTGAATTTGCCGGGGCAGGTGCAACTGTACCGATTACAAGCTTTGGGCATTCACTGCTTCATGGAGCTATGGAACAAGCAAAAGAACATGGTTTTATTGGAATCGGAATCGGAATTTTTGAGTTAACATCTGCAGGTATATCAGCAGCAATTCTATTTGCATTTATTATGGCACTTATCTTTAAACCGAAAGGATAGGGTAAACATTGACAAATAAACGAAGGGTCATCCTTGTTACAGATGGAGATGAGTATGCTGCAAGAACAATTGAATATGTAGCATCTGAAATAGGTGGAAGAACAATTTCGCAAACACAGGGTAATCCAACGACCTTAAGTGGGTCACAAATTGTTCAGCTTATTCTCCAGGCTAATAATGACCCTGTTTTTGTCATGTTTGATGACTGTGGTTTATTAGGAGAAGGAGCTGGAGAGGTAGCTTTAAAGTATGTAGCAGAACATCCTAATATAGAAGTGCTTGGTATTATTGCTGTTGCATCAAAAACACACCAGACGGAATGGACACGGGTTGACGTAAGTATTGACCGATTTGGTGAATTAACAGAGTATGGTGTTGACAAAAGTGGACTAAAAGATCTTGAACTTGGAAGAATAAGCGGGGACACCGTGTATTGTTTAGATCAGTTAAATGTTCCTATTATTGTTGGGATTGGCGACATAGGAAAAATGGCACGGAAGGATAGTGTGAAAAACGGGTGCCCAATAACTTTAAAGGCAGTGGAAGTAATATTAGAAAGGAGCGGATATCGTGGCAACGGAGACTAAGGAAAAGAAATATCCGATATCTGGAAACCTTGCTGAGAATGAAAAGTTTTTTATTGAACATGCAGGTCTTAATACGTCATTTGATATTGGAATACGAAAGCTTCAAGTATTAGATTTTCAAGTGAATATGTATTTTTTAAATGGTCTATGTGATACAAAATACATTACAGAGATATTAAAAAAGATAACATCAATAAGTGATGATGAAGTAGATCACATAAAGTTTAAGGAAATCTTAGAAAATCGAATTGTAAACCAATCAGTTTCTAAGGTTAAATCATTAGATGATGCAGTTGATCAACTTTTATCCGGCCTTATTTTATTTTTTATCGAAGGCATTGACTATGCTCTTGCCGCAGATGTAAGAAGCTATCCCGGAAGACAGCCACAGGAGCCTGATACTGAAAAAATTGTCCGTGGTGCTAGAGATGGATTTGTAGAAAACATCATTGTTAACACGGGATTAATTCGAAGAAGGATAAGGGATGAGCGACTTCGCTATGAAATTATGCAGATTGGGGAACGATCAAAGACAGATGTTTGTGTTGCATATGTAAAGGACGTTGCCAATCCTGAATTAGTCAAGACAATTAAACAGGAACTAGAAGCAATTGAAATTGACGGTATTACCATGGCAGACAAAACAGTAGAAGAGTTTCTGGTACACCAAGGATTTAATCCTTATCCTTTAGTAAGATATACGGAAAGAGCGGATGTTGCCGCAAATCATTTGCTGGAAGGACATGTATTGATTCTTGTTGATACCTCACCGAGTGTCATTATTACTCCTACTACAATGTTTCATCATGTACAGCATGCAGAGGAGTATCGTCAAGCACCAGCTGTTGGTACTTTTCTTAGATGGGTTCGATTTTTAGGAATTGTCGCGTCTATCTTCTTACTGCCACTATGGTTTCTATTTGTACAGGAACCTTCTTTATTACCAAAGGAAATTGCTTTTATAGGTCCCAATGAACAAAAAAATATACCAATTGTTGTTCAAATTTTCCTTGCTGATTTTGGTATAGAGTTTCTAAGAATGGCAGCTATACACACACCAACATCTCTCTCTACAGCTATGGGCTTAATAGCAACCGCGTTAATTGGACAAATTGCGATAGATGTAGGCTTATTCGTTCCTGAGGTTATTCTGTATGTTGCGGTCGCAGCAATTGGATCCTTTGCAACACCAAGTTATGAGCTTAGTTTAGCAAATAAGATAGCGAGGTTAGTTCTATTAATTGCTGTTGCAGCCTTTCAGTTAGAGGGGTTTGTAATTGGATGTACATTGTTTGTACTTCTTCTAGCAAGTATCCGTTCATTAAACACACCTTACTTATGGCCATTTCTACCATTTAATGCAAAAGCCTTGTGGCAAATCATTATTAGGACATCTGTACCAGGTGCGAAGCTAAGACCAAGCATTGTGCACCCTCAAAATGTAAAAAAACAGCCGAAATAGGGTAAAGTGACATTGAAAGAACCCCTCTTTTATGATATTGTATGTTTAATTTCATGCAGGAAATTTTATAACAGACAGTTAATGACCAGCTGGTGTTAACTGTCTTTTTTTCCTTGTAAATACCTAACAAGGCCTATTATATATTTACTAATTAATAGTCTATAAGATAAAAAAGAGCCTAGCTGTAGAAAGAGGGGATACAATTTGTTCTTACATGGAACTAGTAAGATAAATGATAAGGGACATTTAGAAATAGGCGGAGTAGATACGATTCAGTTAGCTAATGAATATGGTACACCTTTGTACGTGTATGATGTTGCATTAATTAGAGAACGTGCTAGAAGTTTTAAAGAATCTTTTGAAAAAATGGGTGTAAAGGCTCAAGTTGCATATGCGAGTAAAGCTTTTTCATCAGTTGCAATGTTTCAGTTAATTGAAGAAGAAGGTTTGTCGCTAGATGTTGTGTCAGGAGGAGAGTTATATACTGCAGTTGCATCAGGTTTTCCTGCCTCTAGAATTCATCTTCATGGAAACAATAAAAGTCGTGCTGAACTCAAAATGGCACTGGACCATGGAGTCGGCTGTATTGTAGTTGATAATTTCTATGAAATTGAGTTAATTGAAGAAATATCAAAGGATAAAGCAGGTAGTAAAGTACCTGTATTATTACGTGTTACACCTGGTGTAGAGGCGCATACACATGACTATATTACAACTGGTCAAGAGGATTCAAAGTTTGGCTTTGGTTTGTTAAATGGTCAAGTGGAGCAAGCGATTGATTCTGTACTAAAATCTAATTCTATTCATTTATTAGGTATTCATTGTCATATCGGATCCCAAATTTTTGATACAGCTGGCTTTGTTTTGGCAGCAGAACGTGTTTTTGAAAAAATCAAAGAATGGAAAGAAAGATTTTCGTTTACCCCTGAAGTAGTAAATCTAGGTGGTGGATTTGGTATTCGTTATACAGAAGAAGATGAGCCACTACCAGCAACTTTCTATGTTGAAAAGATTGTAGACGCTGTGAAAACCCAAGTAAGTGAGATGGGCATTAGTATGCCGGAAATTTGGATTGAGCCAGGTCGTTCACTTGTAGGAGATGCAGGTACAACTTTATATACAATCGGATCTCAAAAAACAGTTCCTAACATTAGACAATATGTGGCTATTGATGGTGGTATGAGTGATAATATCCGACCGGCATTATATCAAGCAAAATATGAGGCCGTATTAGCAAATCGTGTGACAGAAAAACATGATAAGCCTGTGTCAATTGCGGGAAAATGCTGTGAAAGCGGAGATATGTTAATTTGGGATTTACCTTTACCAGAGGTGAAACCGGATGATATTTTAGCTGTATTCTGTACGGGTGCTTATGGATACTCAATGGCAAACAATTATAATAGAATTCCTCGTCCTGCCGTAGTTTTTGTAGAAAATGGTGAATCTCAGCTAGTTGTTAAAAGAGAAAGCTTTGAGGATCTTATTGTAAATGACTTACCATTAAAGTCTAAAGTAACAAAATAAGGATTAAAAAAGAGCAGCCAGAGTAGCTGCTCTTTTTAATGTATTACTATTAAGTTGTTTGTTCGTCGTTCGTAAAAATGGAAATAATCGCATTCCATAGAGCAACGAAAAAGTCCTCTAGTTGTTTTAAAAAGGTTTGACCTTCCTCAGAGTTAAGGAAATTAGAAATTTTATCTTTTGCTTGATCAAGTTGCTGACCTACTTGATTCCAATCAATATTTAGGTCCTTCATTTTATTGAAAAGCTCAATTAAACTATTAATATCTGCTTCAGATAGAGTAATTCCAAGTTCGTTTGCAGCGTTTTCAATGAGAGTACGTAGCTCTGCATCTGTTTCAGGAACACCATTTTTAGCAATTTCATCTTTAATTTTTGCCATTAAAGCCGATGCATTTTCTGCTCCAACTTCATCTCCAAGCTTAGCAGTTGTGACAAGCTCTTCATTGGCAACTTGCTTTACATCTTCTGGAATAGCTTCTTCGGATGAGATTTCGTAAGCCTTGATTAAACCAGTTAAAGCTGCAGTACCAGATACTTCAAATGGAGCCGTTACATAGATAGAAGCATCTTTTACTCCTGCTGTCATTAATGCATTTAAATACATTTCGTCTGTAACCCAATTAATGTTTTTCGTTTTTACCTCAAGACCTGAACCTGCTTCTTCAATCACGATACTGGTAGAAGAGATCGCCTTTGTTCCAATAGTTGCTTTTGGAATATAATCACCTAAATATTTGTGTTCTTCCTCATTTGAAACAGTAATAACCTGATCCTCTTTAGTTGCATTCATTTCATTCAATATTGTTTGTTTTTGTTGTTCAGTTAAATTCTCTCCAAGAGTAATAATCATATCACCAACTACAGCATCTGCGTAACTTAGTGATGGAAAAGCAATCATTAGAAAAGCAACGAAACTTAAAACATATTTTTTCAAAGTTAATGCCTCCTTACAATTTTAGAACAAAACAACTCTACTTCATCTATTATAGATCTTTTTTATATTTGTCAATACGTTAAAGGTGAAGTTTTTATAAGAATTTAAGTGATCTATTTGGCGTTCCTCCTTTGATTATAGTAGAATAGGTAGGTGTTCATGTCTATTAGACGGATTATACTTAATGGAGGTTTCATACATATGAAAAAAGCACAAATTACAATGGAAAATGGCGATGTACTAGGATTAGAATTATATCCAAATGAAGCGCCAGGAACAGTTGCTAATTTTGAAAAATTAGCGAACGAAGGATTTTATAACGGATTAACATTTCATCGTGTTATTCCAGGTTTCGTAGCACAAGGTGGTTGTCCAAGTGGAACTGGTACTGGTGGACCTGGTTACACAATTAAATGTGAAACACAAGGAAATCCTCATAAGCATGAAGCAGGGTCATTGTCTATGGCACATGCAGGAAAAGATACTGGCGGCAGCCAATTCTTCATCGTTCATGAGCCACAACCACATTTAAACGGTGTTCATACAGTGTTTGGTAAAGTAACAGACAATTTAGAAGCTGTTTACAAAATTAAGCCAAATGATGTTATGAAAGAAGTAAAAGTATACGAAGAATAGAAGGATTTAAAAGACTGTGTATTAATTAGCACAGTCTTTTTTATCGACATAATTAATTCAAATCAAACTTAAGGATTGCAACATTCACATTATACGGATAAAATAAATTTATAACTTCATATCACGTTTTACATTCTTCGGGGCAGGGTGGAATTCCCTACCGGCGGTGTTGAAGGTATATAAAAGTATCTTCTAAGTCCGTGACCCGTTAACAAATGTTAACGGTGGATCTAGTGAGAGTCTAGGGCCGACAGTTACAGTCTGGATGGGAGAAGAATTGCGCGAACTTTTTGCGGTGTATTAAATTCTGTTTAAAAAAAGAATCTTAATACTCTTATTTGACATACTCAAATATCAATTTTTCAAAATACTAAGCCCGAAGTCTCTAGACTTTGGGCTTTTTGTTCTTTACTCATTGAGTAAGGTAATGTAACGGAATATATGATTTTTATTTGTACGAAAGGAGGAATAGAAACATTATGTTTACTGGAATTATTGAAGAAATTGGAACAGTTTTAAGCGTAAAAAGTTCTAAAGATGCCATTGTCTTTTCAATAGGTGCAAAGAACATTTTAGATGATGTAGCCTTAGGAGATAGTATTGCTGTAAATGGTGTTTGCTTAACGGTAACAGAATATACAGATCAGGCTTTTTCAGTTGATGTTATGCCTGAAACAGTTAGAAGTACTTCCTTAGCACAATTAAAACAAGGGTCACCAGTTAACTTAGAAAGAGCGATGGCAGCAAATGGACGCTTCGGAGGTCATTTTGTTTCCGGTCATGTTGACGGAATTGCGAAAATTGCGAAAAAGCAACAAGTATCCAATGCTGTTTATTATGAACTACAATTACCACAGGAGTTAACAGATACGTTGATACATAAAGGATCAATTACAATTGATGGAATCAGTTTAACAATCTTTGGATTAGAAAAAGACAAAGTAGTTATTTCAATCATTCCACACACTTTAAAAGAAACGATCCTTGGTTCTAAGGGTGTAGGGGATATTGTAAACATTGAATGTGATATGATTGGGAAATATATAAAGAAATTCGTTACTCAGCAAACAGCCCAAACAAATTCTTCAATAAGCCAATCATTTTTAAAAGAAAATGGATTTGCATAGCGGGATAATTAGATAGAGGGGGGTATGATCATGTTTCATACTATCGAAGAAGCTATAACAGACCTTAGGGAAGGGAAAGTCGTTATTGTTGTAGATGATGAGGATCGAGAAAATGAAGGGGACTTTGTTTCTTTAGCCGATCGGGTAACTCCTGAAGCAATAAATTTTATGATTAAGCATGGTCGGGGCCTTGTATGTGTACCAATTACTGAAAAGCAAGCAACAAAACTAGGCCTTGCTCCTATGGTTACTCATAATACAGACCCTCATGGGACTGCCTTTACAGTTAGTGTTGATCATAAAACAAATACAACAGGAATTAGTGCATTTGAGCGTGCAGATACAGTTATAGCGTTATTAGATGATGATTCAAAGCCATCTGATTTTAAACGACCAGGCCATACCTTTCCGTTAGTAGCTAAAGAGGGTGGTGTATTACGTCGTGCGGGCCATACTGAGGCTGCCGTAGACTTGTCTCGTCTTTGCGGTGCAAAGCCAGGCGGAGTTATATGTGAAATTATTAAAGAAGATGGTACAATGGCTCGAGTGCCTGATTTACTAACGATTGCAAAAGAGTTTAATTTGAAAATTATCACGATTAAGGATTTAATTCAATATCGAAACCGCAGAGAAAAACTTGTTAATCGAGAGGTTGAAATTGAATTACCTACTGAGTTTGGAACATTTCGTGCCATTGGGTATTCAAATTCTTTAGATGAGAAGGAGCATGTGGCCTTTGTAAAAGGTGATATTAACCCTGATGAAGCTACTCTAGTAAGAGTTCACTCTGAATGCTTAACAGGAGATGTATTCGGTTCTTACCGATGTGATTGTGGCCCACAATTACATGCAGCTCTTTCCCAAATTGAAAAAGAGGGAAAAGGGGTTCTTTTGTATATGCGTCAGGAAGGTAGAGGAATCGGATTAATTAATAAAATGAGAGCCTACAAGCTTCAAGAACAAGGCTATGATACAGTTGCGGCTAATGAAAAATTAGGTTTTGCACCAGATTTAAGAGATTACGGGATTGGAGCACAAATTTTAAAAGATCTTGGTATCGAAAAAATGAAGCTTTTAACAAATAATCCTCGTAAAATTGCTGGCTTAGAAGGATATGGTCTTACAATTGAAGACAGAGTTCCTATACAAATGCCATCAAGAGAAGAAAATGAACAGTATTTACGAACAAAATATGAAAAACTAGGGCATTTCCTACATTTTTAAAGAAGGTTATGTAACATTACATTGGAGGAATTAGATATGAATACATTTGAAGGTCATTTAATTGGTAGTGGATTAAAGGTAGCAATCGTTGTAGCAAGATTTAATGAATTTATTACATCAAAGCTTCTAGGTGGAGCTGAAGATGGTTTAAAAAGGCATGGTGTAGAGGAAAACGATATAACTGTTGCATGGGTACCCGGAGCGTTTGAACTTCCTCTAGTAGCAAAGAAATTAGCTGAATCCGGTAAGTACGATGCTGTAATTACATTGGGAACGGTAATTAGAGGGGCTACTACACATTATGATTATGTTTGTAACGAAGCTGCCAAAGGTGTTTCGCAAGCATCCTTATCCACAGGTGTTCCGGTGGTCTTTGGAGTATTAACAACAGAGACGATTGAGCAAGCTATTGAGAGAGCAGGAACAAAAGCCGGAAATAAAGGTTATGAGGCAGCTGTTACGGCAATTGAAATGGGTAATTTGTTAAAGTCCCTTGATTAATTTTGGTAAAAGTGTTTAAAATCGATAAAAAACTGTATATAATGTTTTGAGAAGTGATTTTTAATTTTTGGGAAAATATGTATAGGTTTTATCGATTTAATACTTTTGCTTTCTTAGAGGAAGCTAATTCGTTAATGAGGGGTATCTATGTTAATTCGCTTTAAAAAAAGTTTTGAAAAGATTGCAATGGGCTTACTGTCTTTTATGCCTGCAGAAAAAGACTTAAAGCAATTACAGCAAACAATAAAACAGTATGAAACAGTAGATGAATGGCAGTTGTTTCTCTGGAAGCAAGATGAAGACATTATAGGTGCTATTGGTGTTATATTTAAAGGTGAAGATACGGTGGAAGTACAACACATAACAGTTAATCCTTCTCACCGACAACAAGGTATCGGCAAAAAGATGGTAAATGCACTCATCGACCTCTTTAAAAACAAATCAGTTGTTCCAAATGACGAAACTGAAGCTTTTTTCGAAAAGTGTAAGGATTGTTAAAAAGAAGCCGGAAATCATTGTGATTTCCGGCTTCTTCATTTCAATTTTTATTTTTACGGATTTTCAGCTGGTGCAATCTTTCATTAATAATATCTGTGCGATTACGTTTTGTATGTTTATGTAACAAAAATTCATCAGTTAAGTCGCTATCCACACCCCAACTAAGGTTTTTCTCAGAACAACGCTTTAGGCAAAGACTCATTAATTTATCGTCTCTTATAGGTAGGTTAAAACTATAGTAGGGTTTATGATTAAGAATTTCATGTTTACGTTTCTTTAGTGTTTTAATTAACTCCTCATTATGTAAGCCTAATTTCTTGATATTTAATGAATCATTTTCGAGGATATGTATCGCATTTGATATCATTTTCAAAGCCCCTGCAAAATTTCCCCTTCTATGATGATAAGCACAAACAGCAATTTGAATGAAGCCCACCCAATGTTTTTTTCTTTCTTTCGGTGGATCCTGTTTCCAGTGTTCCTCTAACACCTCATGACATTCAAAATAGTCTCTTTCACAGTGAAAATAAATGAGATAATCAATGTATGCAGCATCATACATAGTTGTTTCACCTCCACCATAATTAATTTGTGTAAGTAGTGTACCATAAATTTTTCCGAAAACAGATTAAAAGCTGCTGAATGTCAGCAGCTTTCTTGTTGCTATTATAACCAAGCAGCACCAACGATAATTAATAAAATAAACAATACAACGATTAACGCGAATCCTCCGCCATAGTTAAAACCATGTTCACCCATGTTTTATTCCTCCTTAATGATTAGCTGTTACACTTGTAATATATGAGCAAAACGCTGATGTGTATGGGCTAATGACTAGAAACAGGGTATTTTTATTTAAATAATTGAAAATGGCTTATTTAATTGATCATTGCCAACTTATGATCAAACGAATGAAATAACTATTGGACATGTCGAAAAATTGCTCTATACTATATGGTGGCTAGTTGTAAGAATGGTGGGATAGAATTTGCAATATCATGTTAAAATTAATGCTTTTGAAGGTCCTTTAGACTTGTTACTTCACTTAATAAATCGCTTAGAAATTGATATATATGATATACCTGTTTCAGAAATAACGGAACAATATATGCTTTATATTCACACGATGCAGGAGCTTCACCTTGATATTGCGTCAGAGTATCTAGTTATGGCTGCAACGCTTCTTTCTATTAAGAGTAGAATGCTTCTTCCTAAACAAGAAGAAGAGCTATTTGAGGATGAATTTGGTGAAGAAGCAGAAGAAGACCCACGTGAAGAATTAATGAGAAGATTAATTGAATACAGGAAATATAAAGAAGCTGCAGATGATTTAAGAACTCTTGAAGAAGGTCGCTCCCAAGTTTTCACAAAGGCTCCAAGTGACTTGAGTGAGTATGTTTCAGATTCACAGCAGCAAATCGACTCTTTAAATGTAACCATTTATGATATGTTAGGGGCTTTTCAAAAGATGCTTCGGAGAAAAAAAATTCAAAAGCCTGTACAAACAAAAATTGCTCGTCAAGAAATTCCGATTGAGAAGAGGATGGAAGAGATTCTCACTGATTTGCGCACACATTCAGGTAGACGCCGTTTTAGTGATTTGTTTTCTTCAAACAGTAAAGATCATTTAGTTGTTACTTTTTTGGCTATATTAGAATTAATGAAATCTCGTTTAATTTTAATTGAACAAGAAAATAATTTTGCAGATATTTATATAATGGGGAGTGAATAATTCATGGCCTTAGGTGTGATTGAGTGGAATTCAATCGTTGAAGCATTGTTATTTGCTTCAGGGGACGAGGGTCTTTCCCTAAAACAGTTAGCGATGGTGTTGGAGCTAGAAGAACAAGAAGTTAAGGATATCTTAAGTGAGCTCTCTGACAGTTATAATCAAAAAAACCGAGGAATAGAGCTTGTTGAAGTTGCAGGACATTATCAACTAACAACAAAAAAAGAACATGCAACATATTTGAAAAAATTAGTTGAATCCCCAGGAAATGCTTCACTTTCACAAGCAGCTTTGGAAACATTAGCAATTGTGGCGTATCGACAGCCGATCACAAGAGCAGAAATAGAAGAAATTCGCGGTGTGAAAACAGAAAGACCTATTCAAACGCTCGTTTCCAAGATCTTAATTAAAGAGGTGGGGAGAGCTGATGGAACTGGACGGGCAATTCTTTATGGTACGACAAAAGAATTTTTAGAGTATTTTGGTCTAAAATCAATTAAAGAACTTCCGCCACTTCCAGAGAAGACGGATGATGCATTTGAACAAGAAGAAGCAGATTTATTCTTTGAAAAATTTAATGAAACTTTAGAGGAATTAAAATAATATTGACTGCTGATTTAAGATATCTTTCCTAGATAGAGGGGAAATATTTTAAATTGGGCAGTCTTTTTTTATATGAAAGTAATAATATTTTAATGAAGACATATGAGGTAAATAAACAGTTTAATAATATTGCTACTTGAAGGGAAGAGGATGTGTCCTATGGACAACACATTAGTTAAAGCTGAGACAGAAAAAGTGGCATTCTTTTTAGAAAATGTAGTGGAGAAAATGACAAATTACATGAATTCAATCACGATACTGTCTTTAGAAGATGAAGGTGAGGGAGAAAGATCATATTTACTTGAGCTATTAAGAGCAGCACGAAGTTTATTAGTATTTTGTGAGGAAGCGCTTGATGCTTGTCGTCAAATGATAAGAAGTCCTTTTATATCACCCTCTCACGGAAGACAGCTATTTGAAAAAATTTATTATCAGTGTATTGAAAGGTTTTTTCATCCAAAAAATGACACGTGGTTTGAAGATAGTCGTTGTTCTTATACTAACTCAGAAATGATTGTTTTTAGACAAGCAGCACCTCCCTCATTTGTTCGATTTATTCAATCCTTGGAAGAGGATTTCACTACAATCCGTGAAGAAATAGACTTTGGTGTTCAGTCACATTTTTAAATTCAGCTTCTATGGATATAAAAAAACTAAGGCTTTCACCATTATGGATTGGTGAAAGCCTTAGTTTTTCCAAATTTTCATTCATAAGCTTTGTCCACGTGCATAAACTTGTACAAAACGAACGAGTAAGGGGACGTGGATGTATTATGCCGCATATTAAGAAAGTGACAGCAGGTTTTATCATCATTTTTTTGTTAATGGGAATCGTTCCTAAGCAAACATCTGCTGTTGGTGTTAGTGCTCAAACTGCTGTTTTAATAGAGCAGGAATCTGGAAGAATTCTTTATGAAAAGCAAGCAAATAAAAAGATGCGTATTGCTAGTATAACAAAAATCATGACGGCTATTCTCGCTATCGAGTCTAAAAAACTAGATGAAATGGTAACAGTAAGTGAAAAAGCTATTCAAGCTGAGGGGTCATCAGTTTATTTACAAAAGGGAGAGAAAATTAAACTAGAAGATTTGGTTTATGGACTGATGCTTCGTTCTGGTAATGATGCAGCAGTTGCTATAGCTGAACATGTAGGAGGCAGTCTTGAGGGGTTTGTGGTCATGATGAATCAAAAAGCAGAAGAAATTGGGATGACAAATACTGAATTTGCTAATCCTCATGGACTTGATGATCATGAAAATCACTATTCAACAGCTTATGATATGGCCATTTTAACTCAATATGCGATGAAGAATGAGACCTATCAAGAAATCTCTGGGACAGAAACTCATAAAGCTCCTAATCCTAATGAAAAATGGGACAGAGTATGGCATAACAAAAACAAATTGTTAACAAGCCTTTATAAATATAGTACAGGGGGGAAAACGGGTTATACAGTTAGAGCAAAAAGAACTTTGGTTTCAACAGCGTCAAAAGACGGAATGGATACTATTGTGGTAACTCTAAATGATCCAGATGATTGGAAGGATCATATGAATCTCCATAACTATGCATTTAACAATTATGAGTTAGTGAATCTTAAGCATCAAGGTACACTTGATGATATAGAAAATGAATTCTATGATGATAAAGTTTTTATAACCCGCGATGTCCTTTATCCGCTTACAAAAGATGAGCAGGAAAATGTTCGAATAAATATTTCATTGCAAAAACCGCAAGAAGAATGGGAAGACCTTGAAAAAGTTCCAAACGTAGTAGGTGAACTATCTGTCAAAGTAGAAGAGAGAGAGATAGCTGACATCCCGATTTATTTTGATAACGGAAAGGTAGAAAAACCTAAAGGTTCATTTTGGGATCTTTTTAAAAACTTATTTTTTGCAACAACAGGTGTTAGTTAATGGTTAATTTAATATGGGTGTTATTAACAGTCATTGGTATTGTTTTTGCCATGTTTAATGGAACAATGGATGAAGTGAACGAAGCAATTTTTAAAGGTGGAAAAGAGGCAGTCACCATTTCGATTGGATTCATTAGTGTGTTGGTATTTTGGCTCGGTTTAATGAAGGTTGCTGAACAAGCTGGATTATTAGAGAAACTAGGTAATTTGTTTAAGCCGATTGTGACAAGGCTATTTCCAGAGGTACCACCAGATCATCCTGCTATGGGGTATATGCTTTCAAATATGATGGCAAACCTTTTTGGATTGGGTAATGCAGCAACACCTCTTGGTATTAAAGCGATGGAACAGCTTAAAGTATTAAATGGAGGATCTGACAAAGCAAGTCGTTCCATGATTACCTTTTTAGCTATTAATACTTCAAGTTTAACCTTAATTCCAACTACAGTCATTGCTATTATGATGACCTATGGCTCATCGTCACCTACTAGTATAGTAGGGCCAACCTTAATTGCTACATTTCTATCAACTGCAGGGGCAATCATGATAGATCGATTCTTTTATTACAGGAGAAAAAGAAAAGGGTGATCGAGCATGGGGATTATAGGAGTCATTTCATTATGGATTATACCTGTTATTATTGGGTTTATTCTTATTTACGGTACTTTAAAGAAGGTACCTACCTACGAATCATTTGTTGAAGGTGGTAAAGAAGGAATTACTATTTCCTTCTCGATCATACCTTATCTTGTAGGTATGTTAGTCGCAATTTCTGTATTTAGAGCTTCAGGTGCTTTAGAGTTTCTTATGAATTTTATGAAACCTGCATTAGAACTGTTAAATATACCTGCAGAAATAGTGCCTTTAGCATTTATCAGACCGATATCCGGTACAGCTGCACTTGGATTAACTTCCGATATTATTGCAACATATGGGCCAGATTCTTTTATCGGAATGTTAGCTGCAACAATGCAAGGAAGTACTGACACGACATTATATGTTTTAACGGTCTATTTTGGAGCAGTAGGAATTAGAAAAATGGGGGATGCATTAAAAGTAGGATTACTTGCAGATCTCGTTGGAATTATTGCAGCAATCGTGATTGTCACATTATTATTTGCATAGGATTACTAGGAACTTGGCTCAGGTCAAGTTCTTTTCTTTTGTTCTATTAGAAAGGATAAGTTTTTATAGGCGATAGCATAAGAAATTTAAATGAGTCATTACTACATACTCTAGAAATTATGGTATGATGATAAAGCAAAATTTTGTCGAACAGGTTTGAAACTGATGTATCTATTATTTTAGCTTGTTATTATTAACTAAGGTTTTTTTATTTAGGAATAAAGAATAACTTAAATCGAGCATCCTAATTGTCGTAACTTGTGAAAATACATAGAAAGCAGTAATATGTTATCGAGGTGAAAGTGATGGAACGCTTACAAAAGGTAATTGCTCATGCTGGTATAGCTTCTAGACGTAAGGCTGAGGAATTAATTTTAGAAGGAAAAGTAAAAGTGAACGGGAAAGTTGTGAAGGAACTTGGAATTAAAGTTACGGATCAAGACCGAGTAGAAGTTGAAGGAATTCCACTAGAGCGGGAAGAACCTGTTTATTTACTTCTTTATAAACCCACTGGTGTTATTTCAGCTGTTAAGGATGATAAAGGTAGAAAGGTTGTTACAGACTTTTTCCCTTACATTAAACAGAGAATCTACCCAATCGGTAGACTGGACTATGATACATCTGGAGTCCTTTTATTAACAAATGATGGTGAATTTGCCAATATATTAATGCATCCAAAATATGAAGTAGAGAAATCTTATGTTGCGAAAGTAAAAGGGATCCCAACAAGAGAAAAGGTTCGTCAGCTTGAGCGAGGTATTCATCTTGAAGATGGGAAAACAGCACCTGCACATGTGAAAGTATTATCTGTTGATAAAAAGAAGGGAACAAGTATTGTAGAATTAAAAATCCATGAAGGACGTAATCGTCAAGTAAGACGTATGCTTGAAGCGATTGGTCATCCGGTAATGAAACTCAAAAGAGAAAGATTCGCCTTTTTAAATTTAAGTGGACTTGCAACAGGTGATTCTAGGGAGCTAACTCCACACGAAGTAAAACAGCTTCGAGCTCTTGCACAACACGGAAAACAGGCATAGTAATTTTCACATAAACTTCAAAAAATTGATCATATCGTGTAATTGGATAGTGATATAATGACCTAGAATGTTGGAATAGTAGGGGAGTATGTAAATGAAGAAAAACCGTTTACTTATGCGCTCTATCATATTAATTTTATTAATTGGTGCATTAGGATATACGCTATATTCAAACTTTTTTGTTAGTAAAGAAAAGGTAAAGGTTGGTTCAAAAGCTCCTGATTTTGTCTTAGTAGATTTAGAAGGAAAAGAGCATCAACTTTCTGATTACAAAGGAAAAGGAGTGTTCTTAAACTTCTGGGGAACATGGTGCAAGCCCTGTGAGCGAGAAATGCCGTATATGGACAACCAATATGATTATTATAAGGATCAGGGAGTAGAAGTGTTAGCAGTAAATATTGCTGAGTCAACGTTGCTGTTCAGAGCTTCGTTAACAAACATGACTTATCTTTCCCAATTCCTCTTGATAAAGATCGTCAAGTATTAAACGCATACGGAGTTGGACCATTACCAACAACCTTTTTGATTAATCCTGAAGGAGTTGTAGTCGATATTACTTCAGGAACCTTAACAGAAAGAATGATTAGAGATTATATGGAACAGATAAAACCTTAAAACGGGGAGTTTTCAGCATGAATAAGGTAACATGTGAGTGTGGTCATGCAAATCCGGAAGGAACTCTATTATGTGAATCTTGTGGTAATCCAATAGGAGAAAAAGAGAAAAAAGAAGATAAAAAACTATTGGATATGAAATATGAAGGGTCTGCAAGGCGCTCTCAAACATATAAAAAAACATTTGTCGATAAAATTTGGAACTTCTTTTCCTCTGTAAAGGTAGGGGTGTGGTTAATCTTCTTAACCTTATTAGCTTCTGCGTTAGGAACTGTGTTTCCGCAGGAGATGTACATCCCGCCATCTGTGACAGCAAGTGAGTTTTATAAAGATGAATATGGCTTTCTTGGTCAACTCTATTATGAATTAGGTTTTCATAATTTATATGGATCATGGTGGTACATGATCTTAGTAGCTTCAATTGGGATTTCCCTAGTGATAGCCAGCTTAGACCGCTTTGTTCCTTTATACAGAGCGTTAAAAAAGCAAGGGGTCACAAGACATGCCTCATTTATGAAACGCCAAAGACTGTATTCTTCCACAGTGACAAATGAATATGATGTAGAATTATTAAAAAAACGCTTAACTTCAAAGCGCTATCGTGTTCGAGTGGAAAACGGAAATATTTTAGCTGAAAAAGGTCGATTCTCAAGATGGGGTCCCTATGTGAATCATTGTGGGCTAATACTCTTTTTATTTGGTGCTATGCTTCGCTTTGTTCCAGGAATGTATGTTGATGAGGTACTGTGGGTTAGAGAAGGGGAAACAGCGGTAATTCCTGGTACAGAAGGTCGTTATTATCTTGAAAACAAAGATTTTATTATGGAAGTTTACGAGAAAGACAAAGAAAGTGAAGTTTTTGAAGAAGCCATAACACGTGTTGGAGACGGTAGTGTAGTGAAAAATTTCCAATCAGATGTTGTCTTGTATGAAAGAAAAGGCGAAATTGTACATGGAGCAACACCTGAGTTAACAGAAGTTAAGGAAGAAGAAATTAGAGTAAATGAGCCGTTGAAATTTGAATCCTTTTCTCTTTATCAAGTGGACTATAAACTAAATGAACTAAATAAAATGACATTTAGTTTAATAGATAAAGAAACTGAAAAAAGCTATGGGAAAATCATGGTAGATCTATTAGACCCTCAAACAGAATATGATTTAGGTAATGGATACAAAGTTGTAGTCTCAACGTATTTACCAGACTTCTATTTTGATGAAGAGGGTGTACCTGCGACGAAAACGAGAATACCTGATAATCCAGCTTTTGTTTTTAAAATGTTTACTCCTGAGACTCCTGAGGGTGAGTCTAGTTTTGTAGCTATTCAGCAGACAATTGAACCTTCAGGAGAAAATAAATATAAAATGAAGTTTGAAGGTATAGAAACGAAAGATTTGACGGCGCTAACTGTTCGAAAAGATTTAACACTGTGGATACTAGGTGTTGGTGGAGCGATCTTTATGATCGGTGTCATTCAAGGAATGTATTGGAATCACCGACGAATCTGGATAAAGCGGGAAGAAGACAAAGTTTTAATTGCTGGTCATACAAATAAAAACTGGTATGGTCTATCTAAAGAGCTTAAAATTTTGGTAGAAGATACAGCTTTAAACTTGCCTAAAGATCAGAAAGAAAAAGAATAGTGTTAAAGGAGGGGAAATTGTGGCAGCATTAAGTAGTACATTATTAGAGATTGCTTTTATTATCTATTTAGTCGCTATCTTTTTATTCGGTGGCTCTATTCGAGATAAAAGAAATAAGTCGGATAAAACAAGTAAATGGACAATTGTAGCCGTTGCAGCAACCATCTTAGGGTTCTTATCACAACTAGGCTACTTCATCACAAGATGGATTGCATCAGGACATGCACCTGTTAGTAACTTATTTGAATTTACAACAGCTTTTGGTATGATGCTTGTTCTTGCTTTTATTATTTTATTCTTTATTTATAGGGTGGCAATCTTAGGTTTATTTACTCTACCTATTGTCGTATTAATTATTGCATACGGTAGTATGTTTCCAACGGATATTAATCCACTAATCCCATCACTACAAAGCCATTGGTTATATATTCATGTGACAACGGCTGCATTAGGGCAAGCAATATTAGCTATTAGTGCTGTGGCAGGGATTATTCATCTTGTGACAGTTGTAGATCAAACAAAATCATCAAAGAAAACCTTTTGGTTGGAATTTATTATGTACGTCCTTGTTGTAACGCTAGGATTCATTATTGTAACAAGTACATTTAGAGGTCTTGATTATCAAGCTGATTTTAACTGGATTGATAAAAATGAGCAAGAAGTTGTTATGACTTATAATATTCCGGCATTAGTAGGGCCTCATAAGGGCGAACTAGTGACAGATGGAAAGTTTGAACCATTAGTTGACATGCCTGCGATCATATCTGCAGTTAAGCTTAACACAGTTATTTGGTCAGTTATTGTTGGTACAATTCTATATGGGCTAGTTCGACTTATATTCCGAAAACGCATCGGACAAATGATCAAGCCATTTACCAAAAATGTAAATCTTGAGCTTGTTGATGAAATAGGATATCGTTCTGTAGCTATTGGGTTTCCAGTGTTTACCCTTGGGGCACTTATCTTTGCGATGATTTGGGCTCAGATTGCCTGGACAAGGTTCTGGGGTTGGGATCCTAAAGAGGTATGGGCACTTATTACATGGTTATTTTACGCAGCTTATTTGCATCTTCGATTATCAAAAGGATGGCATGGAGAAAAATCAGCTTGGCTTGCAGTTGTAGGTTTTGCGATCATAATGTTTAACTTGATCTTTGTTAACTTAGTTATTGCAGGCTTACATTCATATGCATAATTGCTTTAAGTTGGCCTAATAATAGCAAAATAATCAGCTATAAACATACAATCAGTATAAACACTGCTAATAAAGCCTTCACTCTTTGCAGTGAAGGCTTTTTGTTATACTCTTAATATATACATAATGATTAAATACCAAATATGAAACACTTACCTATAAGGAGGGTTCTTATTATGGAAGAGAACCAATTTGCCAGAATTTTAGTCGTTGATGATGAAGATCGTATTCGTCGACTTTTACGGATGTATTTAGAAAGAGAAAATTATGAAATTGAAGAAGCTGAGAACGGTGATGAAGCACTTGAATTAGCATTGAACAATGAATACGATTTAATTATGTTAGATGTAATGATGCCTGGTATTGATGGTGTTGAGGTATGCAAGCAATTACGTGAAAAAAAGGCAACACCGATTATTATGTTAACAGCAAAAGGTGAAGAAGCAAACAG
Organism: Bacillus sp. AFS040349; assembly: GCF_002577655.1. Lineage (NCBI taxonomy): Bacteria > Bacillati > Bacillota > Bacilli > Caryophanales > Bacillaceae > Bacillus > Bacillus sp. AFS040349. The sequence continues at coordinate 58,082 of NZ_NUMC01000050.1, forward strand.
AGTACAAGGCTTTGAAGCGGGTGTGGACGATTATATTGTAAAACCTTTCAGTCCGAGAGAAGTTGTTTTAAGGGTAAAAGCATTACTTAGAAGATCTTCTCAAACGTCATATTTGAAAACAGAAACAAAAGCAAAAAATGTAATCGTTTTTCCTCATTTATCAATAGATCATGATGCACATAGAGTAACTGCAGATGGAAATGAAGTTAGTTTAACTCCTAAAGAATATGAATTATTGTATTTTCTGGCAAAAACTCCAGATAAAGTGTATGATCGGGAAAAATTATTGAAGGAAGTATGGCAATATGAATTTTTTGGTGACTTACGAACAGTGGATACACATGTTAAACGATTAAGAGAGAAGTTGAGTAAAGTTTCTCCAGAGGCAGCAAAGATGATTGTTACGGTGTGGGGAGTAGGGTATAAATTTGAGGTAAATCATACATGATTCTCTGGAGAAGTGTAGTAGGGAAACTGTGGGGAACGATACTTTTACTCGTTTCCTTTGTTTTATTTGTATTAACGATTTTAATGCTGGAGTTTATTGAAAATTACCATGTGGATGAAGCGGAAAATGAATTACAACAATTAAGTACAAAGGTTTCTGCCATAATGGAAAGTCATGAGGATCAATCTTTAGCAAGATCAATTGCGTGGGAATTAACAGATGAATTAACTCATATTTTAATTATTGAAGATAAAGATTCTTACTGGAACTCGCCTATCATAGACGAAGATCTGCCTCATTTAGAATTTGAAGATATAAAAGATGATCAAGAATTATCATTACCTCTTACAGAAGGAAAGAAAATTAGTAAACGCACAAATTTAGATTCTCCAAATGATGTTTTTGCTAACGGTGAAGAAGAGGTACTAATTGTTGGTATTCCATATAAGGTGTCAGATACTGAAAAAGGAGCAGTCTATATTTCGCAATCTCTTCAAGCAGTTCACGAAACAACAAAAGAGACAACAAAATATATTATCCTAGCCGCTGGAGTTGCCATCATCTTAACGACTATTTTTGCCTTCTTCTTATCAACAAGAATCACCTATCCATTAAGAAAAATGCGTGAGGTAGCTCAGGAGCTGGCAAGGGGGAAATTCGAATCAAAAGTTCCTATTATGTCAAACGATGAAATTGGGGAGTTAGGAATAGCCTTTAATCAGATGGGAAAACAGCTTAAGTTTCATATTAACGCTCTTAATCAGGAAAAAGAGCATTTAACAAATATTTTAAGCAGTATGGCTGATGGTGTTATCACTTTAAATATTGATGGTACGATCTTAGTAACAAACCCACCTGCTGAAAGATTTTTACAAGCCTGGTATTACGAGCAGGGAATGCTAGTCAAAAATGATGAAGAGCTCCCACCTGAAGCAAAAGGTTTATTTCAACGAGTTGTTAACACTGAAAAAGAACAAATGACTGAAATTATGATACAAGGAAGAAGCTGGGTTATTTTAATGACACCCTTATATAATCAATCATATGTAAGAGGAGCTGTTGCAGTTCTACGAGACATGACAGAAGAACGTCGACTTGATAAGCTGCGAAAGGATTTCATTGCTAACGTTAGTCACGAGCTTAGAACACCTATTAGCATGTTGCAAGGATATAGTGAAGCCATCGTTGATGACATTGCAAGTACGGAAGATGAGAAAAAGGAAATTGCTCAAGTTATATATGACGAATCGTTACGAATGGGAAGGCTTGTTAACGAATTATTAGATTTGGCTAGAATGGAAGCAGGACATATATCCTTGAATTTGGATGAAGTATCTATACCACAGTTTATTGACAAAATAAGCCGAAAATTCCAAGGTCCTGCTAAGGATAAAATGATTAATCTTCAAACAGATCTTCATCTTAATGAAACCAATTATGTAATAGATCCAGATCGAATTGAGCAGGTGCTTACGAACTTAATAGATAATGCCATTCGTCACACGAATGAAAATGGAATTGTATCAATAACTGTAACATCAGAAAAAGATGGCTTAGCAATGGATGTACAAGATTCTGGAAGTGGAATTCCTGAAGAAGATCTGCCGTTTGTATTTGAACGCTTCTATAAAGCAGACAAAGCAAGAACAAGAGGAAGAGCAGGTACAGGTCTTGGATTAGCAATTGTTAAAAACATTGTTGAAGCACACCAAGGGAAAATAACTGTTCATAGCAAAATAGGTGAAGGTACGACATTTAGTTTCTTTTTGCCTCGAAAAAAGCTAGAATCTGAATAATACTGACGAACAATCTTGTTTCATAAGAAACAAGATTGTCTGATTTTTAACAGATATTCATTAGACCTTAAAACATACACATGGTTTAATAATAGTAAGTTAAAAACTGTGGGGAGTGATACAAATGAATTTATATACAAAAACAGGCGATAGTGGAAAAACGAGCATAATAGGAGGACGTGTTGATAAGGATCATTTACGTGTAGAAGCTTATGGGACAATTGATGAGGCTAACTGCTTTGTTGGTCAAGCGATGACACATCTAACAGAACCTCTTTTTGAAGATATATATCAAGAACTTGAAAAAATACAGCATGAGTTGTTTGACTGTGGAGGGGATTTAGCGGTTGTGAAAGAAAAATACCCCTATAAAGCAAATAATGAAATGGTTGAGTTCCTAGAAAAACGTATTGATGCTTATGTAAAGGAAGCCCCTGAATTAGAACGATTCATCCTTCCAGGTGGAAGCCCTGCAGCAGCAGCTGTTCACATTGCAAGAACTGTAACAAGACGGGCTGAAAGATGCACGGTTTCTTTACAAAAAGAAATGGAAATAAACGAATTGGCTTTAAAATATTTAAATCGATTATCTGACTATTTTTTTGCGATTGCAAGGGTCATTAACCATCGTTTAGGTGTTAAAGATGTTGAATATGAGCGAAGTGCTCTCGTGTTTAAAACAAAGTCTCCTAGTAAAGAGAAAAAAGATTCCTAATGATCTATAATATAGCGGATGGAAAAAATCGTATGCGACTTATTAGCCATACGATTTTTTGTTTTGAAAAACGGATCTTTACTTAGAGACGTGTCGAAGCTAGATGAAAAAGAGCGAACAGGCACAAGAGAATTGTAAAATGATGAAGATTTGAAAGCAATTATGAGTTTAAGAGAATCATATTATAAAATATATAATAGTTCTATAAAACATGGTAAAGTAGAAGTTAGTTGTGGAAAATATTACATAAATATTTCATTTAAATTACGGGCTATTTATGTGAAACGTTACAGTGTTTTTTACGACTATATTAATGAACGGAGGGTAATTCATGGAGGATACCTTTCAACAATTATATGAAAAATATCATCATGATCTTTTTCAATTTTTGTTTTATATGGTAAAAAGCCGTGAACAAGCAGAGGATCTTGTTCAGGAAGTTTATATTCGTGTATTAAAATCGTATGACAAATTTGAAGGTAGAAGCAGTGAAAAAACATGGCTTATTTCTATTGCCAGACATGTGGCCATTGACTGGTTTCGGAAACAAAAAACAATCCGTCAAAGAATACTAGAGCGATTTGATTGGGATAAACAACAGATTGAAGATGATCAGCACCCATTACCTGATGAGGTAGCTATACAAAATGAACAGATTCAATGGATATACAGAGCATTAAATTCCTGTTCAATTGATCAACGTAGTGTCGTTATTTTACGATATATTCAAGAGTTATCAATTACGGAAACAGCTGAGGTATTAGGTTGGACAGTAAGTAAAGTAAAAACAACCCAACACCGTGCGATTAAGCAATTGCAAAAACATATAAACAATTTGTCTGAAAAGGAGGGGCTTTCGATTGAAAAAACGGGAGTGGAATGAAGAGCAAGTTGAGCAGCTTTTACAGCAGTTACCCTCTGTCAAGGATAAACGGACTGCTGATCAAATTTATCATCAGATACAATTAAAACAAAGTGTTAAAAAGAGAACGAAAACCTGGATTGCTCCTGCAATTGCTACTGTTGCAACTCTTATGATTTTTGCAATTATGACTCCATATATATTTAATGGCTTTACTTCTTCTAGTGAGGAAAGCAGTATGGATATGGCCACTACTTCTTCAGAGGAAACTTCAAAGCGTGAAACTGCAAAAGCACCAGAAGTACCAGAAGTAGAGGAAAACAACATAAATGAATCAGTTTTAATTGAGGACCAAAATGAAAACGTCGCTCTTGATATAGAAAATATGGAAGAGAAGATATTGCTAGATGAAGAAAAAATAACTTATGTCACCTATGCTATTGATTCTGAAGAGGTGGTAACAGTTGGGTTAACTGATGAAATGGCCCAAAATGTTATTCCAGTTACATTACAAGGAAATAACAGCAAAGAAAATCTAGACAGAATACTTGAGTTTATACCCGAGGATTTCTTTGATGAGTTAGGACCTGTTTCCTTTGAGCTTAGAAATTCGGAACTATCTTCAAAAGAAGACCCAGGGGAAGTTTATATTGATTATAAAGATGAGGGAGGAATCACTTCTTCTTCAGCTGAAGTAATGTTTAAAGAAACAATTCAAGAAACATTTCGTTGGATAGGTGTGAAAAAGGCCAATCTGTCGACAAATGGGAATGAAGGTATTTTATTCGGAAATACAGGATTAGTAACCGAAATAGATATTCCTCAAATAAGAAATAAAGCCTATCTTATTTATCAACACGATGAGAGTACGAAAAAACTACTCGTACCTTCCCCCCAGCCATTAAAGAATATGATTGAAGCAATTGATTTAATGAAGAACGGATTACCAGCATACAATTTATCACCTTCTATTGAAAATAATATAATGATTAATGTTATAGAAAAAGAAAATCAACTAAATATTGAATTTGATAATAATACAAAAATTGAAAACAACGAACAAAGTATTATGATGTTAGAAGCACTCTTGTTAACGGCTAAAGATTTTGGATATAAGACAGTTAAGTTTAATGGAATAAGTGAAGAAAAGATTGGTGTTATGGATGTTACCAACCCGATTGAGGTGCCATACTCACCAAATCCGATTAAATAGGGAAAAGAGGCTCAAAATTTTGAGTCTCTTTTTATGTATAGTTAGGAAAATAAAGTTACATACTACACATGTTTTCTTTTTAAGACGGGTCTTTATACAATGACCATTGAGTAGATTTAAAAGATATGGTTAATGTAAAAGGCAAATCCTCGGAAAATTCTAAAGATATGGCTATTAATTAAAACTATATAGCAAAAAAATGTAACAGGAGGAGAAAAATGCTAGTTAGAAGAATGAGTTTAGTTTTATTAACTTTGAGTATTATGATTGGGATGTTAGTAATAGAAAAGAAACATGTGCAGGCAGAATCATACATAAAAGAGCTAGAAGATCAATGGGTACAACCTGTTAATGGGACGATAACAGATACATTTGGAACACGAGATGGAAAACATAAAGGAATAGATATTGCTGCTCCGGAGGGTGAGGAGATTGTATCTGTTTCAGATGGAAAAGTAACAAAATCTTATTATTCAGATTCATATGGAAACGTTGTTTTTATAGAACATCCAGAAGGTTATGAAACAGTTTATGCTCATTTAAGAAAACGAAATGTTAAAGAAGGTGAAACTGTTAAAAAGGGACAAGTAGTGGGGATTATTGGTAACACCGGAATTTCGACAGGAACACATTTACATTTTGAATTACATGAAGGTGAATGGACGTATGAAAAAGAACACGCATTAGATCCTTTATTTGTATTTGAATCTCATACTGCACATGCTAATCAAGAAAATAAGGAAAATGAAAAAAAAGATCAAAATCAAATACAAGAAGAAGCTAAGAAAAAAACAATGAATGAACAAGAGGCACAGAAGAAGGTTATTACGGTAACGAAAGGTGATACACTTTGGGGACTATCCAGTGAGTATGATGTATCAATTAAGTCCCTTCAGGTATGGAATGATCTTGATAGTGATCTTATTTATCCAAATCAAAAATTAACTTTATATTTGAATGAAGATAACTATACTGTGCATTCTTTGTATACTGTGGAAAAACAGTTTAGCTTCATTCATTAGACCTGAATTAAGTAAAAAATCAAACAGTCCAAATTAGGGCTGTTTGATTATTAATAAAAGTATTTTATAGAAAATCATTTTGTTATTGACTGAAAATTAAATTTAATTTATGATTTAATTAGCTTACTGGTAAAGACAACTTATCATCTTTAACATTAATCCTTACCAGCGATGAGGTGAAAACAACATGCTAAAAGGAAAGATAAATAAGGAAAGTCCACTACCTCTTTATTATCAACTAAAGGATATTATTAAAAGTTCTATTGAAAATGGATACTTGCAACCAGAGCAAGCTATTCCTTCAGAAAGGGAGCTTTCGGAATCTTTTGAAATTAGTAGACCTACTGTTCGACAAGCACTTAATGAGCTTGTGAATGATGGATCATTAATTCGAAAGAAAGGACTTGGAACTTTTGTTGCAAAACCAAAAGTATTTCAACAGTTTTTGGAAACGTTAACAAGCTTTGATAATGATATGAAGCAAATGGGGCTTCCGTTTACAACTCAGGTTGTCACCCAAAAACAATTGTCCCCTTTACCTATGTTAGAGAGTATTTTTGGATCTTCTTTTAGTGGCTTTACTTATATTGAAAGAATTAGATTAATTGAAAACAAACCTATTGTTCTTGTATCAACATATGTTCCAATAGAACTGGCGCCTTCCTTAAAAGATGATGATCTAACAAATTCGTCTCTTTATGAATTATTGAGTAGTAAATATAACCTGCAGATTGATAAGGCAACACGAGTTTTAGAGGCTAAGAATGTAGAGGAGATAGATGCAGGTAGTCTAAGTGTGGAAATTGGTTCAGCTGTTATGTCAATCAAAACAACAGGGTATTTAAGGAATAATCAACCTTTTGAATATACGATAGCCAGATACAGAGGAGACCTTAGTAGTTTTACAGTTAATTTAGCTTATTGATAAACGTTTTCCTAAAAAGAATGATTAGATGAGCTTGGAAGAAAAGAACCTATGTAAAACTTGAGAGTTAATCTCAATTTAAATAAAAATTTAAAATTAAAGGAGTGGTAATAATGGAAATTTACATTGATACAGCAAATTTAAATGAAATCGAGGAGGCTCAATCTTTATCGATCTTGGATGGAGTTACTACCAATCCATCAATATTATCAAAACAAAGCTTACCACACAAAGAAGTCTTGGCAAAGATAAACTCAATTGTTAATGGGAAGGTATGGTATCAAGTTGTAAGTGATACGTCTGATGAAATGGTAAAGGAAGCTCTGCAAATAATTGAAATATTAGATAAGCCAGTTATTAAGTTACCGATGGGTGGAGAAGCCCTAAAAGCCACAAGAGTTCTAACGAATCAAGGAATTGAAACAAATATGACACTTGTTTATTCAGTTTCACAGGCAATTTTAGCTGCGAATGCAGGTGCTGCCTATGTTAGTCCTTATGTTGGTAGAATTAATGATATTGGCTTGTCCGGTTTGAATCTTATCCAAGACATAGTGAATGTATTTCAGGTTCAAAATATTTCCACAAAGGTAATAGGAGCAAGTTTAAGAGGAAGTCATGATATTGTTGATGTTGCATCATTAGGAGCAAAAGCGGTAACTATGCCTTACCGAGTGTTAATGCAAATGATTGAGCACCCCATGACAGATAAAGGTCGTTTACAATTTAGCGAAGACTGGAATACTTATCAAACACTAGTAACTTCCAATTTAGAATAACATAAGTTAATAAAATTAAAGCTTAATAGGTTTTGCCGATCTTAGATCTCTATTATCGTAATTAAGAAAGGTGATATCATGAAGTCTTATATTTTAGCTCATGACCTTGGAACTACAAATCATAAATGTACAGTTTTTCAAGACGACGGCAAGATTATAGCAACGAGCACTCGCTTAACTGTTACGAAATATGGAGAGGGAGGTGTCGCGGAACAGGATCCAAATGGATGGTGGGATAATGTTGTAGAAACGACAAAAGAAGTTTTACAAAATGTAGCACCAACCAACATTGCTGTCGTTTCTTTTAGTGCCCATATGAACGGGTGTTTGCCTGTTAATAAGGATGGAGAGGTATTATATAATTCTATTATTCATGCTGACTCAAGGAGTAAATCTGTAGAACCAGATGTTTTTCAAATAATAAATGAAAACCAATTATACAAGTTAACCGGAAATCGAATTGATGCTCACTACCCTGTTCTGAAAATATATTGGCTGAAAAAGTATTTACCTGAGGTTTATAAGAAAACTGCTTATTTTTTACAAGCAAAAGATTATTTGGCATATCGAATGACAGGAACACTTGGTGTTACTGATTATTCGGATGCTTCGTTAACAGGAATGATGAACTTAACCAAAAAAGAATGGGAATACCCGCTTTTTGCGGAGTTAAAACTATCCCAAAATAAAATGCCAGATATTCTGCCTTCTTCATCAATAATTGGTCATATTAAAAAAGACGTACATGAAGAAACTGGTTTGCTTCAAGGAACCCCTGTTGTTATAGGAGGAGGGGATGGAGCATGTGCGACAATAGGTGCTGGGTGTTTTAGTGTAGGAGATAGCTATATCAATATTGGGACTACTGCTTGGGTTTCAAAAGTTACGAATGAGCCATACATTGATTCTGAAAAAAGAGTCTTTACAATCTGTGATTTAAATGAAAAACATTATAATGTACTTGGGACAATGAAAACAGCTGGTGCAGCATATGAATGGGCAATAAAACAATTCTCTACCTTAATGGATTGGGGAAAATTAGAATCAAAACCAGAATATGAAAGATTTGAAAAATTACTTCTTAAAGTACCCCCAGGCGCAAATGGTGTAATCTATCATCCTTATTTACTAGGAGAACGTTCACCTATTTGGAACGATATGATTCGGAGTAGCTTTTTCGGAATAGGTTTAAACCATAATAGGTTTGATTTATTAAAGGCAGTTTTGGAAGGCGTTTCATTTTCCCTTACCGGAATTGCAGAAATATTAAATTTTTCTGATCCAGCTACTAAGTATAATTTAATCGGCGGTATGTCAAACAATAAGGTCTTTAACCAAGTACTAAGTGATGTTTTACAAAGACCAGTTTATGTAAGTGAAAAAAGCTCTGAGGCAACTTCACTTGGTGCAGCTATTGCTGGAGGAGTAGGTGTTGGTTTATATCGTAACTATGAAGAAGGGGAAAAATTAATAAGATTTAAGGAACATTATGAGCCATTAGAAAAACATGGTGATATTTATCAACAAAGACTAAAAATATTCAAAGAACTGTATTTAAAGTTAAAAGATATTGATTTGCATATTTAGAATAGTAAAAAAGATTTTCTCATATTATCACATAATTTAATGTTGGAAAAAATAAAAAATAGAAAAATACCAAAAAGCAATAGTTTTAGTTTACTTGGTTATTTTTCTATTTTTTTGAGTGGGAATAGAGGAAATCTAAAAAAAATATAGAATTATGTAAAAAGATCGTTTTGGAAGCGAATACATTTTTTTGATTTTTTAAAAAATAAAGATTGATTTTAGAAGTTTATTTGTTTATAATCAACATTAACAAAGTAAAAGAAAGAAAAACAAAGATAAAACCAACATAATTATTTGCTTAGTATTTTATAATAATAGAAGATTACTGAGAAACCTCAGGGTAAAATTAGTTTTTATGCTGGTTTTATCAAAAGAACACAGATAGTTACTACATATACCAAAATAAAGGATGGTGAAAATATGAGTAATGTTTTACTCAAGATGGAGGGAATTTCTAAAAGCTTTCCAGGTGTTAAGGCACTATCTGATGTAAAGTTTGAATTATGCTCTGGTGAAGTGCATTCATTACTTGGTGAAAATGGGGCTGGAAAATCGACTTTAATGAAAGTGCTTACAGGTATTTATCAAAAAGACGAAGGTAGGATTATTTATCAAGGAAAAGAAGTGGAAATCACTGATACGAAAATGGCACAAAATTTAGGAATAAGTATTATACATCAAGAATTAAATTTAATGCCTGACCTAACAGTTGCTCAAAATATCTTTATAGGCCGTGAGCCTAGAAGTAAGTTTAAATTATTCTTGGATGAAAACGAGCTTAATAGAAAAACACAGGAACTTTTTGATCAACTTAATTTAAATTTAGATCCTCGTGCATTTATTTCTGATTTAACAGTTGCTAAGCAACAAATGGTTGAAATTGCAAAAGCTTTGTCGTTTAATGCGAAAGTACTAATAATGGATGAACCTACTGCTGCCTTAACTGATTCGGAAATTGAAACCTTATTTGAGATAATTAATCGATTACGTAGTAATGGTGTAGGAATTGTTTATATTTCACATCGAATGGATGAGTTAAAGCGTATTACAGATCGTATTACCGTAATGAGGGATGGCACATACATAGATACGGTCATTACGAAAGAGGTTCCTATCGATAAGATTATCTCATTAATGGTTGGTCGTCAGATTTATGGTACTTCAAAACCAGTTATAGAGAATGTTACTGATGAAGTAGTTTTAGAGGTTAAGAATCTTAACCGTGGTAAAGTTCTAAAAGATATAAACTTTAATTTGAAGAAAGGAGAAATACTTGGTTTTGCTGGATTAATGGGAGCTGGTAGAACAGAAGTTGCTCGTGCCGTTTTTGGGGCGGATCGAATCGATTCTGGTGAAATCTTTATTAATGGAGAAAAAGTTCAGATAAAAAGTCCAAATGATGCTGTTGAAAATGGTATAGGCTATTTATCAGAAGATAGAAAAAGATTTGGTCTAATGGTTGATATGGACGTGAAAACGAATATAGCGATCTCATCTATTAAAGAGTTTTTAAATCCTATTGGTTGGGCTAATGATGATAAAATTAGTGAAGTATCCAAAGAAATGGTCGAGAAGCTTGGGGTAAAAACTCCTAGTATTAATCAACTCTTGAAGAATCTTTCAGGTGGTAATCAGCAAAAAGTGGTTATTGCAAAATGGTTAACCCGTGATTGTGATGTTTTGATTTTTGATGAACCAACTCGCGGAATCGATGTTGGAGCAAAAGGAGAAATTTATAAACTTCTAAATGAGTTAGCGCAGCAAGGGAAGTCTATAATTATGATCTCATCTGAATTACCGGAGATTCTTCGTATGAGTCATAGAGTCATTGTTATGTGTGAGGGGAGAATTACTGGTGAACTAAGTTATGAAAACGCTTCACAAGAAGCGATTATGAGCTATGCGACAAAACGCATAAGTTAAAAGGTTGGTAGTGTCAAAAGATTT